>CBDVDJ010000757.1:0-1511 GCA_965372695.1 uncultured bacterium | reverse complement strand
GATATGGACGTCGACCTTCATTATCCCCACGCTACTCCCACGGCAACGAAGCTGAACGGAAATTTGGAAGCACGAGGCGTCTCCGTCAATTTCATTGCCAGGGATCTCTCCATCATCGGCACAACCGCCGAATTGCGCTTTGACGACAGAGACATCCACCTGTCGCTGAACGCCGACTCCGGACGATACAAAAACGAACCGTTCGATGACCTGCGGTTGAGGGCCGACTACAAAAACAGAGTAGTGTCGAAGTGGGACGTCAAGGGCGCCATCGGCGGCGGCGAGATGATCGCGTCGGGGTCCGTTGATTTCACCGACCCCAAACGAATCGTCTTCGACGTCAGCGCCGATATCGACAGCGTGGCCCTGGCGTCGATCGGCACCGTCGCCGGCGCCGACACCATGTCGATAACGGGTCCTGTCTCGGCGAAAGGACACCTGACCGGCCGCACAGGGTCTTTGGCGGAGTTCCAGGCCAGCCTCGCGGGAAGCCTCGACGTGGCATGCGGGCCCGGTGATATCCTGATGAGTTCGGAGGCCGGTCAGTTGATATACAAACTGATTACCGCCATCAAGCTCCAGGGGCTCTTGACGGGAGACCTGACCGGCGGGGGTGAGGACGACTGGCTGGGCTACGACCATATCAGAATCGGCTCGGCGATCGAAGGCGGGACGATAACTTTCGCTCCGCTCACCGCCAGCAGCCCCGCCGTCACCATCGACGGAGGCGGCGCCTTCAACATGGTCCAGCGCCATCTCGACTTCGATCTCGACCTGGTAATGTTTTCGACGGTAAATGAAATACTCGGTGTGGTACCCATCGTCGGAGGGGCGGCTTCGGACCTGACCAGTCTCAATGCGATAATAACAGGCCCCCTCGACGATCCAGAGTTCTCCATCAGCGCCCTCGGAGGCCTGACCCGCGGTGTCAAGAATGCGCTGAAAGACGCGGGCCAGGGTATCAAGGGAATCTTCAAGTAAGCTTGTTACGGCCGCCCGATGAGGAGCCTGCGATTGCCTTGAGAAAATTCATATTGTCGCTCTTACGAATGAAAAGCAGGTTGTCGAACGGCCGCTTTTCGGCGTATGACACGATCCCTGTTTCCAGGCGCGCCATATATTCATCCGGCAGGACCGAGGCCGCAACCGCCGCGGCTCCGGCCTCGAGATCCTTCGACTCCTTGACGGCGATTTCCTGCCACTCGCCGAATGCATCACCGGCGGCTCCCGTCGTGAACAGTACCCGCATCTCGGCACAGAATGCCCACATGCTGATAATCGCGCCCAGAGGATCAGCGGTGAACGCGGACTGATAGATAACGGGAACCGCATTCATCTTCCAGAGAATCGCATTTTCCCTGACCACGGGCGAGTCGGTGCTGTCCTGAATCGTCTGCGCGGCCAGTTCCACGATGCCGGCACAATGTGCTCCAAAGCCGTACGCAATCATCCGCAGTTCCCGCGTAGTCACATCCTCGACGCCGACGTCCTGCATCAATTGAGTCTGCTTC
>CBDVDJ010000756.1:0-1519 GCA_965372695.1 uncultured bacterium | reverse complement strand
CGATTCTGGCCGGTTTACGGATAGATTACGGCGCCCAGCACAAGGACATCGAAGGCATCTGGCGTGATCACTTCGGTCGAGTAGAGGAGTACGTTCCGAAGCAGACCCGCGCGGAGCTGGACGATCGCCGCAAGCTCCTCATCGGCGCATACTTCACGATGGAGTACGCCATCGAGGCCGCCGCCTTGTTCAACCCTTCGATAGTGTCCGCCGCGAATCAGAGCGGCCTCCCGGATGGAACGACCCGTTTCGTCATGAGTCTCCGCGCGACCGGCGAAGGGCACGTCTCGTCGATCGTATTCCGGGCCGGCATCATCGACAAAGACAACAATATCATCGTGGATGAAACGAGCCCGATTACCCGCACGCTGGAGACGATTCCCGACCCGGATTTCGAAACGGCACATTTCCGTCACACGCTCCAGGACATCGGTGCGCTTTCGCCGTACGCCGAACGGGTTCTGGGGAAACTGGCGGACCAGTTCACGATCGGCGAATTGGAAGATGAGTTAGAACGGTCGAGCGAGTCGGCACCGTCGCCGTCGGCGTTTGAGGAGTGCGCCGAAAATATGTGGACGCTGGCGCGTTCCAACTACAAGTTCGTGATCCCCGACGACGTCCGCGCGTCGGAGATCGTCATCTTCCCCTCCTCGGAGAACGAGAGCCGCGGCATCGAAGACGTCAGGCTGGTGGACTTCACCGACGACGATGGCTCGAGCGTCCTGTTCGGAACTTATACCGCGTACAATGGGTTTGCCATCTTTCCCACCCTCCTGGAGAGCCACGATCTGCGCACGCTGGAGATCCATACGATGGCCGGCCGATACGCCAGAAACAAGGGGATGGCGCTGTTTCCCCGGAAGATCCGCGGCAAGTACGTCATGTCGGGCCGCCTGGACGGGGAAAATCTATATCTACTGGAAAGCGACAAAGTGCGCGTGTGGAACGACGGCCGGCTTTCGCAAATGCCGAGGTACTGGTGGGAATTCTCGATCATCGGCAACTGCGGCTCACCGCTGGAGACCGAAGAGGGTTGGCTGCTGCTGACCCACGGTGTCGGTCCGATGCGCCAGTATTGTATCGGGGCCGCCCTTCTGGATCTCGACGAACCGTGGAAAGTGATAGGCCAGACGCGCGAGCCGTTGCTTGTGCCAAAGGGGGAGGAGAGAATCGGTTACGTACCCAACGTCGTCTACACCTGTGGCGCAATGATTCACAACGACCGGATCGTCATACCCTACGCCGCTAGCGACACCCTGACCTCGTTCGCCAGCGTTTCGCTGCCGGACCTGCTGGACCATCTGAAGAGCAGCCGCGATGAGTTCTAAAGCGTGGATGCACAACTACAATGCGAAGCTGGTATGCGCGTGCGATGCCCTCTCTCATATTCGTAACGGGCAGACGGTTTTTGTCGGCTCGGGCGCCGCCGAGCAGTTGTTGCTCACCGACACGCTCGCCAAAATGGGCCCGCATTTCTGCGACATAGAAGTGTTTCACCTCGCGGCTTTTCACCGCTGCC
>CBDVDJ010000755.1:0-1531 GCA_965372695.1 uncultured bacterium | reverse complement strand
AGGATCTGCGAGTGGCACGCTTGGCTGTCGAGGAGCTGGGGTTGGGTTATCTCGGCCTGCTTGATGTAGTCCTTCGCCTCCTGGACGACTGTTTCGTCGGTGTCGTCGACGAAGATGTATTCGGAAAGCGGCTTGTCGAGGTAGGGCTTCATCTCGCGGTCGGCTTCGGCGTAGGCGTCGACGATGATCGGTTCGACGTCCATCAGCCCGCGCAGCATGTTGACGTACTGCGACCCCTGTCCCGTAAAAAGAAACGCTACCTTCTGTGCCGGACCTCTGCCGATGTGGATTCCCTTGGCCCTCAGCGCCTTCCATCGTCCCGGCTGGTTCTCGTCGATCGCCGTCAGCGCCTGCGTGGCCTTGTCGACGAGTTCGGCGGCATCCCCGTAGTCGATCGCCAGACGGACGGGGGCGCGAAGGTCGGCTTCCAGCGGCGCCTCGACCGGCGGCACCAACCCCGCTTCGGCGTCTCGCTTCACCGCTTCGAGACGCTTTTTGATCGCCGTCTCGTCGATGTCTCCGATGACAATCGCACCGCGGAGCGGCTTTTTGGCGGCCGCGGCGGACGCGCCACCCGCGCCGGAGCCGTCCCACTTCTGCCCGACCGACATCATCACCCTGTCTTCTTTTTTGATCCGTCCGGGGACGTACTCTTCGAGAACGGTGTGGAAATTGGTACCACCGAAGCCAAATGCGCTGACGCCGACCCGCCTGACGCCATCTTCATTCGGTTCCCACTCGCGCAGTTCCGTATTGACGTAGAACGGACAAGTCGACCAGTCGAGGCCGGGATTCGGTTTGTGGAAGTTGATGCTCGGCGGCAATAATTTGTCACGGAGCGACATCGTGGCCTTGAAAACACCGGCCGCCCCGGCGCCGCCCTTGAGGTGGCCGATGTTGGATTTTACCGAGCCGATCGGGACCGCCTGGGGTGCCAGCCCGAATTCCTTGAACGCATCCGAGAGGCTTATCAGTTCGGCCGCGTCTCCGACCGCCGTGGAAGTGCCGTGCCCTTCGATCAGGTCGCCCGGTTTCGGGACCAGCCCGGCATTGATCCAGCCCCGATGTACGGCCAGTTTCTGGCCGATCGGGTTGGGGGCCGTGATTCCCTTTCCCTTGCCGTCGCTGGCTCCGCCGATACCACGGACCACCGCATAGATATCGTCTCCGTCGCGCTCGGCATCCTCGAGGCGTTTCATGAGGAAGAGCGCCGCGCCTTCGCCCATCACAAACCCGTCGGCGCCTTCGGCGTAGGGACGGGAGCCGGTCGCGGAGAGTGCACCTATTTTGCAGAATTTCACGAATATCGACGGCGCCATGTTGGAGTCGACGCCGCCGGAGATCACCGAATCGAAATCGCCCTTTTCGAGGCCTTCGATCGCTGCCGATAAGGCGGCCATCGCCGATGCGCAGGCGGCGTCGGCCGTAAAGTTGGGACCACGGAAGTTAAAGAGCGCCGCGATTCTCCCGGACACTATATTGGCCAGCTCGCCGGGCATCGTGTCCTCGTTGATGTCCGGAAAGCGCGACT
>CBDVDJ010000754.1:0-1539 GCA_965372695.1 uncultured bacterium | reverse complement strand
GCGCTCGATGAGCTTGCCCTTTCGGCGCGCCCGGGCGAAGAGCCAGGTGAAGAACCGGTCGAAGAGCGGAACCCGGCGCAGGTAGTCGGAAACGGGTCCGATGAGGAGGTAGAGCGGGATCACGGGAATGAAGTTGGCGAGAACAGCGATGACGTAGGCCCGCTGCCAGTCCATGCCCGCCACACCGATGGCGTACGGGATGGCGCCCCGCAGCTCGGATACGGGCATCATCGCCAGAACGGCTGTGATCAGTTCGGCGGACTGCCCGGACAGCCACTGTAACAGCTTATCTCCCATACTGCTCGCTCTGTCGTAACGTGGCCGGCTCCTCCACGTGCCCTTCGTGCCCTTCGGGCGCTTCCGACCTGGGGGCGCCGGCGGCGTCGCGGATCATCCGGACGAAGGCGCATCCCCCGAGCCGTTCGACGTGACACTCGTTGCCCTGGCGGGTCAGCCGCACGACTTCCTGGGTGCCGTCCTCCTTCTCCACGGGACCGACGAGCTTGCCGCCCTCGGCGAGCTGGCCGAGCAGCGTCAGCGGCAACCGGGAGGCGGCCGCCGTCAGGAGGATCCGGTCGAACGGAGCGTACTCGGGCCACCCCTCCGCGCCGTCGCCCTCAAGGACGGTGACGTTGGTAAAGAGGAGGTCGTGGAGGCATGCGCGCGCGCGGCGGGCGAGTTCGGGCACTCGTTCGACGGTGAACACGTCACGGCAGATCCCGGCGAGGACCGCCGCCTGGTACCCGGAACCGGTCCCGATTTCGAGTATCCGTTCGTTCCCCACCAGACCGAGCGCGTCGCAGAGAAACGCCACCATGTAGGGCTGGCTCATCGTCTGCGAATACCCGATCGGGAAGGAGTGGTCGCTGTAAGCCTCTGAGCCCGCGTTCTTGTCGAGAAACACGTGCCGCGGGATGCGCACCATGGCCTCGAGCACGTTTCGATCGCGGATGCCTTTTTCGTAGAGTTGTACGCGCACCATGCGTTCACGGGCGATGCGGAAGTCTTTCCACCTCATGGTCAGAACCGCCACCTTTCCATTTCGACGAGCGCCTTGTAGTCGGTCATGTCGAGGTTGAGAGGCGTGATCGAGACGTACGCCGCGCGCACCGCCGCGATGTCGGTGCCCTCGTCCCCCGTCCACACGGGATCAGCGCCCCCTATGGTGTATCGCACTCCGCCGTCGGCCGACGGCTCGGTGTCTATGAAGTTCTCGTAGTGACGCGATCCGAGGTTGGTAATCCGGATACCTTTTATCGAGGCGACCTCGGGATCGGGAATATTGACGTTCAAAACGGTGTATCTGGGTAACCCTGTTTCCAGCACCTTCTCGACGACGGAACGGGCGTAGCTCCCGTTGGTGTCGGCATCGGCCACCGAGCGCTGCAGCGCCGAAACGGCCAACGAGGGTATACCGAGGATGGTCCCCTCGAAAGCGGCGGCGACCGTCCCGCTGTACGTCACGTCCTCGCCCATGTTGGGGCCGTGGTTGATACCCGAAACGAGGATGTCGGGTTTGCGGTCGAGGATGACCTGCGT
>CBDVDJ010000753.1:0-1540 GCA_965372695.1 uncultured bacterium | reverse complement strand
ACATGATCAACTCGCGCATCTGCGGGGCGAGGTCGAATCCAGGGTCTCCCTTTTTCTCCGGTTCGCCCGGATACCAGTCCCACGTCTGGTAGTCGTCAAAATTGACATCGGGATTCTGCTCCGAGATCGTCTGTATCGACGAGCACCCCACAGCGAAGCTCACCGCCACCACCAGCAACACCATTTGTTTCATGCTCAGTCCTTCTGTTTTCTGGCGCGGTCGACATCTTTGCTCGTCGGAAGGGTCTCGATCATTTTCTGTACGGCGAGTTCGATTCGCTCCCGCTTTTCCGACTGGGATACGCGCCGCTCGTCGAGTTCCGCCTGCGCCGTCGCCTTCCACAACATCATGCCGTCTTTGGCGTCGAAGACCATCAGCATCAGCGTACCGACTTCCCAGCTGTCGACCGAGTCGTTCGGCCCGTACTCCATCTGGTAGCCCGACTCGCCGTATTGCGACTGCAGCGCGACCTGGTCCATCTTGCGTTCCACGGCGCCGTGGTATCCGATCAAGAGGTCGGGGGCCATCTTGTCCTTCTTGAGGCCCCGCGATTCCATGGCCGCCTCGACCGCCTTCACGACGTTTTTTCTCGCCGTTCCGTCCTCGATCAAAATGACGGTGGTGCCGTAGTCCACCCAGCCGTAGGTCTCGTAGGTTCCGTAATTCCCGTCGGGGTTGAAATATGACTCGACGTTCAGGCGGCTCTCGAAACTGTGCGATGTACAGGAAATCACAACCACGAGCGCCGTCAGAACGATCAGTTGGCTAACCAGTTTCATTTCAATTCCTCCTCGAAACATAAAATACGCATAACGACTATTTTCTCACAATCTTGAGCCAGTACCCCTTCTCGACTCTTCCATCGGGCTTCATTCCGTTCAACAGAGACAGTTCTTCGATCATCGCGTCACCGACACCCACCTCGCGCAACGATGACGAGATGGTCGTGGAGCGCGGGGACTGGACGATCTCGATGCGGACCGGCGGGCGCTCCAGTATCGCCTCGTCGGTGACTCCCCGGAATCCCCCCGGTATCGAGCGCAGCGTCCTTTCGAACTTGCCAAAATCCGCCGGCGTCGTCACCCCGTGAAACACGTATACGTGGGGGCTCTTCTGGATGAAGTAGGACACTAGACGCAGGCTTTCGGTCTCGGACGGGAGATCCGACACGACGATTACCGCCGAAAACCCGTGGATCGTGTCCCGCCCCCGGCTGACGAGGGTCACGCCGCTGTCCTTGATAAACGAATCCGCGGCGCCGTCGGGTGAATCAGCCCGCACCAGCGTCATCTGGACGAAGGCGTCCTGCTCCGGTTCGATGACCATCACCGTACTGGCGGAATTGCGCAGCGTCCACCCGGCGGGCACGGGAAACTGGAACGTCAGTTCCGGGTGATAGAACGTATTGTTTTCTTCGAATCCCTGGCGCGGGTCGGGGCCGTACACCATGCCGTCGATATGTTCGAGGTAGTCGTGCCGGGTCCGGTTCAACGGTTTGTAATTGACTTTCGCCTGCCATTCATCGGTCAGTTCGTTCAC
>CBDVDJ010000752.1:0-1551 GCA_965372695.1 uncultured bacterium | reverse complement strand
GGTTTTTTTGAAGCTCTCCCCCGGCTTCGCCCGGGTCAAGCTTTGTAGTGTGGATGCCCGCAGGGCGATCCACCAACGCGGTGTCGGTACCGGTCTCCGCGTGGCAATGGCGGAACCGCGTCGCGTTCCACCCTACAGGATCACGTTATTTTTGAAGCGTCACTGAGTGTTTGGGAATTACACACGTTTTATCTTGCCGGCCCGCGTTTTTCGTACCATTTCTTGCAGAAACCGAGGAAAGCCGCGTCAGGATTTCTCGGCGGTTCTGTGAGCCAGCCCCGCCACTCGTTTTCAATATGGTAGACATCCCAGCCCGGCGCGCATGCCTTGGCTTTTTCGTACGTGTCAGGCTTAAGCGGCGAAACGTGTAGGTGCGTATCTTCTGGCAGAGTAGGGTAGAGGGTGCCTCGGTTCTTAAATATCACCTTGTCCGCTTCTTCGTCGAACACCACGGAGTAATCAGGTAAATGGTCATGCTTGGCGAGGTGACGGATTGCCCTGCGATACTCCTTGAGCGTCGAGCGTGAGCCGGATTTCTTGTGCAGTATCTCCAGAGAGCATGACCAACTGTCTTGTTGGCCGCAGTGCTTGCGGGCCAACTCATATACGCGCCGCTCGATTGGTTTTTTCAGCCTAAAATAATCTCGGTGCAGCGTCAGGACCTCGTGTGCTGTTATCGCGTTGAACACCCAGTCCGAAATTTTTACCTCGCACCACATCAACCGTCCATCAAGGCCGTGTTTCCGGCGAATGGATGCGGCGTCGATCAGACCAAAGGAATCATATTGCTCTTCGTCTCCGGTGCGGATGTTTGTGCTTATCCGCGTTCCTGCGAGCCTGTCTATGGCTTCTTTCAGCGCCTTGTAGTCTTTGCCCGCTGTTCCCCGGTTTACGAAGATAAGCAGTTCATGTGAGTTGATACGGACCCGTGGGCTTATCGGTTCGTCCCGCTTGAGCTTTCTCATGAGCTGCGAAATGCAGTAGATCAATATGTCCTTGTCGTAGATCGTCGCCAGTCCCTTGACACTTGGCGTGATTTCCAGCCAATTACCGTTATGTTCGTAGCGCCGAATACTTGTGTCTGGTTTCTTCGACAGGGAATAGAAGGGGTGTTCCATCTGTGGTATGACATCCTTTAAAACCGCGTCGGCGACGTCGCATATAAACAAATCGTGCTGCGGATACCGATCCGGCAACAGTTGCTTATCTGGCTTCGGGGTTTCACACACCATGCTGCCACATTCGGGGTTTTACACACCCATGTCAACCCTTTTCGGGGTTTTACACACCAATTTTCGGGGTTTTACACACCGTTTTTCGGGGTTTTACACACCGCGCGTTTCGATTTTTTCTTATTTTTCTGATGGTTACAAAAGATTTTACACCGCTTAACACTATCTTTAACACATATATAACACTAACGACGCGCCTGTGGATAACTTTCGTGATTTCAGTTACCGGACGTTTCGGTACTTCACACATCGAGCGCGCAGAAGGGCGCCTGCGTCATGAACATGGAGCGGGAAGTCGAGCCGATGGAGTACCTCATCC
>CBDVDJ010000751.1:0-1552 GCA_965372695.1 uncultured bacterium | reverse complement strand
CCGGTGGCAGAGATTGGTCGCATCGACCGGAATGCCCGGATCGGAGCACAAAATCTCGATCAAACCATCGCCGTTCCACTCGATATTCAGTTCGTCCGCCATACTGATCGACTGATAGATCGTTTCGATCTCGTGGAAGCCGTCGCCCCGGCGCCGGATGACCTCGAGAGAAAGGTTGACCTTCGCCCGCGTTATGGCGCGTACGTTTCGAGCTCGTGAGGCGTTCAGGGGCATGACTCAATCCCTGTCCGGTTCGTTTTGTGGTAATTTCTTATACTGTTCGAACAACTCGCCCCAGGGGGTGCGTGAGAACTCCCGGATACGGCTGGCGCCGACCGTCGGGTACCACATGTAGTCGTGATACACGTTCGACGCGAAAGGCGCCCACACCATGAGCGGTGAGTGGAGTAACAACTTCTCCAGGAACCGCAGCGGGCCCAGACGCAACATCTGGTCGCCCCAGATCACCAGGCTTTTCCGGGTCTGGAAGTGAAAGTTGATATTGTCGATCGGATCCCCCGCGATCTCGATGTGCCCGATTCGGCCCTCACCGAGACCCATCTCCGTCGCCATGCGCAGGTACGGGATCTCCATCGGGTCGTACCCCATCATTTTCGCCGCCACCGCGTCGATCGCAACCGAGTCGGAACTGGCCAGGATGACGTTCTTAATCCTCGGGATCATCGTCCGGGGCCCGGCGCCGTCGCCGGCAACGGTGCCGTCCATTACGGCGAACACGTTGGGATGAAGCTCGCGCTGCATCAGCAGCAGGTCGACCATCACTTCGTGAATATACTTGTGGGCGTAGTGCCGCACTTCCTTGAGTAATCCCCCGAACGCGTTCTTGATCGCGCCGGTGGTGATGGAATGTCCGTGGGTCTTCACCGTGGGCAGATGCAGAATGTCTCTGCCTTTGTAGATCGACGGGATCTCGATACCCTCGGGGAAGATGTCATTGAGTTTCAGTAGATCCGCCTCGAAGCGGTGGACATTCCACTCGACATCTGTCAGCGACTGGAAACGGCACCCGTACTTGTCCAGCACGGGCATCCACAGGTTGTTCACGGCCCCCTTTCGGGGATTGGTCACCACGGTTTTGTTCTCTATGGGAAGCAGTGTCTCCGGCGTGTAGTGCCCCTCCAGAAGCGTCTTTACGACGCCTTCCACCTGCCACGGCTGGCTGGAACACGCGGGGAAATACTTGGTCCAGGAGAGGTTCAACTTGAGGAGCAATTCCCTCTCCCCCGTGAGCGTCTCTTTCCAGGACGCCAGCTCCATTACTTTCTGGTAGTCCGCAAGGACGGTCTCGGGTGTCGTGAATAAAACGGCTACTCTGGATGCCATCGCTTTCCTCGCTCGTTATGCAAGATTGTGTGAATCCCCCGGCGGGGGCTGATTATTTTACCTGAATCCACCCAACAACGCAATCACCAGGGCGCCCCATACGAGAACCGTGAACAGCATGAATTTCTCGTGGAGGTGGTGTTAGGAGGGGCTTCCGCACTTCTTCTGGGTGTAGACCATGTAGAGGTAGCGCATGACGCCGAGCAGA
>CBDVDJ010000750.1:0-1560 GCA_965372695.1 uncultured bacterium | reverse complement strand
CAGGCCGGCGTCCTCGCTGCATCAACGTGCGCCAGCTCTACCGCGAACGCGTCGCGTTCGCTGTAGAGCTGGCGCGGAAGACCTAGTTTGGACTGAATATCAGGAGGATTGTTTTGGCGAAGCCCCAGAAAAAAGGTGGCAAGAAGAAAAAGGCGAAGAAGGTAGATGTGGCGGGTATCGCCCACATCAAATCGTCTTTCAATAATACTTTGATCACGATCACTGACCTGAAAGGCAACGTCGTGGCGTGGGCGAGTCCCGGAACGATGGGGTTCAAGGGCTCGCGCAAGAGTACGCCGTACGCCGCCCAGCAGGCTGCTGACCGGTGCGCCAGGGATGTCATGGACATGGGCATGAGAAAGGTGGAAGCCTGGATCAAGGGTCCGGGCGCGGGCCGCGAAGCGGCGATTCGTTCGCTTCGGGCAGCAGGCCTTGAAGTGACGTCGGTCAAGGACAATACGCCGATGCCGCACAACGGGTGTCGTCCCAAGAAACGCAGGAGAGTGTAATCCGATGGCGAGATATCGAGACGCAAAGTGCAAGTTGTGCCGGCGCGAGGGTGAAAAGCTCTTTATCAAGGGCGATCGCTGTTTATCCAACAAATGCGCCATAGAAAAACGAAACTATCCGCCGGGTCAACATGGCCGCGGGCGGAGGAGAAAAGCATCCAAGTATAACGTCCAGTTACGCGAGAAGCAGAAGCTGCGCCGGATGTATGGGCTCCTCGAGAAGCAGTTCCGCAACTACTTCGTCAAGGCGGCCCGTCAAAAAGGCATCACCGGTACGAACCTGCTCCAGTTGCTGGAACGCCGCCTCGACAACGTTGTGTACAGGATTGGTTTTACGACGTCGCGAGCGACAGCCCGTCAGCTGATTCGTCACAGACATTTCCAGGTAAACGGAGTGCCGGTCAATGTGCCGAGCTACCTCGTGTCTCCGGGTGACATCGTTTCACTGCGCCCGAAGAGCAAGGAGCTGTTCGTCATTCAGGAATCCATAAAGAACATCGACTCGCGTCAGATGGTCCCGTATCTCGAAATCGACACCAATAAGCTCCAGGGACAATTTCTCGAGATCCCGGCGCGGGACGCGATACCGGCGCCCGTTAATGAGCAGCTGATCGTCGAGCTTTACTCGAAGTAAGCCCCCGAAGGAGGAGCTATTCATGAAGTGGCGAAATCTCTTAATGCCGAAGGAAATAACACGCGACGGTGACGCCGAAAACGTTCACAGTGGCCGTTTCGTCATCGAACCGCTGGAAAGAGGATTCGGACTGACGCTGGGTAACGCCTTGCGCAGGACGCTGTTGTCGTCGATCCAGGGAGCCGCGGTCACCGCCGTACGTGTCAGGGGCGTACTTCACGAGTTGAGCAACCTGCCCGGTGTCGTCGAGGACGTCACCGATATCATTCTCAACCTCAAGCAACTCGTGCTCGTGGTGCACTGCGACGATCCGAAGTTTCTTCAGCTCAAAGTCAAGAAAACGGGTCCGATCACGGCGGCAGACATCACCGAAGATCCCGACATTGTCATTGTGAACAAGGACCAGTTGATCTGCAC
>CBDVDJ010000749.1:0-1569 GCA_965372695.1 uncultured bacterium | reverse complement strand
ACGACGCTCTTCTTGACGAGGGCCTTCTTGAACCCGGTGGTCTGTCCGAGGAATCCTTTAACAACATTGAGGTGGCTCTGGGTGAGCATGGTAGGGACGGGGTCGTACTTGGCGGAAAACTCGAACAGGGTGAAGTAATCGGACTCGGGCCCGCGCGCGCGCACGTAATCGCTGGTGTCGATGTCGGAGAACTCGTACACAAATGGATTGGTGATCAGCTTGAACCCGGTAAAGGCGAGGCAGCGGTCGTAGTCGAGCTTGCTCTGGTAGCCGGGGGTGATGCCGTCGTAGTCGAACTCCTGCGAGACGATGTCGACGTCTTTGGCGCAGAGCGCGATGTCATAGGTATCGCACGCCGAACACATGGCAAAGAGGAACCCGCCGTTAAAGACGAACTCGCGGATCTTCTCGGCGACGGCTTTCTTCTCTTCGGACACCTTTTCGAAGCCGAGTTGGGCGGCGCGTTCCTCGAACTCGCGCTGCTGCTTCTGGTACCAGCCGGCGTTGCGGTAGGCGCCATAAAATTTGCCGTACTGGCCGGTAAAGTCTTCGTGGTGGAGGTGGAGCCAGTCGTACTCACCGAGCTTGCCGCTCAGCACTTCCTCGTCGAATATTTTTTCGTAGGGGATCTCGGCATACACCATCGCCAGTGTCACCGCGTCGTCCCACGGCTGCGCCACGGGCGGAATGTAGACGGCCATCTTGGGCGCCTTCTCCAGGAGGACGATCTCCATGTTGTCGCGTTCGATCTCGGCGGTGATCGACGCCACGTCGGCGCCGCTGATCGTCTCGAACGATACGTCCTTGAGGCGCGCGTCGAGCAGGATCTGCTCGGCGGCGGGCATCATGAAACTCCCGCCGCGGTAATTCAGGAGCCACTGGACGTTGTACCCCGACGCGAGCGCCCGGTATGCGAGTCCGTACGCCTTGAGGTGGTTGGTCTGCGAGAGGTCCATGGGCACCAGTATCATCTGCGCGGACACCGCCGCGGGCAACACCATCACCATCACCATCAACAACACGAATATCGCCAGTCGAAATCTCATTCCTCTCCTTCCACGATGAACCGCAGCCTGCGGACGTCCTTGCGCACCTCGTCGAGGAACGCGTAATCGGGGTAGAGCATCAGCACCACTTCGTATTCGCGGAGCGCGCGCGTGTACTCTTCGTAACCAAATTCGTATACCCCCGCGATGGACCGCTGCACGTCGGGCCGGAGCGGGCTGTCCGGGTATTCTTCCAGAAACCGGGAGTAGAGCTCGAGCGCGTCGGTCATGTCGCCGGCCGCGTAGAGCGTCTGTCCGAGTTCGAACATGGCCCGGGGCCGCAGCGTATCCCCCCGCGGCCCGGCCGCGATCGCTCCGAGTTGCGCTACCACCGTCGCCGTGTCGCCGAGCATCTTTGCCTGTCGCGCCGCCATGAAAAAGGCGAGCGATTCGGGCCCGTACTGGAGCCCCTCCTCGATCACCCACGCCGCCTCGATGGCGTTGTTGGCGTACTGCGACGACGGGTCGCCCTCGGCCAGCGCGGCGAGCGTGTCCCGCGCGGCCTCGTATTCGCCGCGAAACG
>CBDVDJ010000748.1:0-1569 GCA_965372695.1 uncultured bacterium | reverse complement strand
CGGACAGTTCATGTGCAGCCGGGACGGCGTCCTGCACCGTCGGATCGGGCTCTTCCCCTTCGGTCTGGTCGAAGAGCACTACACCGATTGTCCTGTGATCGACATCCAGATTCATCCCGGCCTTCAGACACGTTTCGACATCGCGAGCGATAAACTTCGGCGGCTTGTCCGACGTCGAAACGACGTGGATTTCCGTAATCTCGCCCGAGGTGTTCGTCGAGATATGGCAGGAAGTTACCCCCCTGATGCGACCGACCAGTTCCTGGGCTCTCCTGACGTCGTCCCGTGTAAGCTGTTTTAATGGCATCAAATAATATCCACCGGGAACCCGGCGGTGCTTTACCCCAATGCGAAGATCATTGATTCGCGGCGAAAGGGAAGCCGCAGAAATGATATTATACCACAATGTCCGTTTGTAATCACCATAAAACAGTCGGCGACCGGCAGTTTCAGTAACATCAGAGCCGGATCATGCGTTCGAGAGACGACCGTCTGTCTGCGATGGAGTCATCGCTCAGACCGCAAATCCCGTCAATAGAAAACGCTTCCACCGAATAACTTGCGATCACCGTTCCATCGACGAGGGCCGCCCCCAGCGTGCTCCGGTCGAGCTTCCCCGCGCTCGCAAGCCTGCCGACGAATCCACCCGCAAAACAATCGCCGGCGCCCGTAGGGTCGACGACGGTATCGAGAAGCACTGCCGGAACGAAAAGACATAAGTCCGGGCCGAAAAGCAGCGCTCCATATTCGCCGCGTTTGATTACGAGATAACGCGGCCCCATCTCGAGAATTGTTTTCGCGGCGGCCGGCACACTGGAGCTTCCGCTCAACTGGATCGCTTCTTCGTCGTTGATGATGAGAATGTCGACCCTCGGTAATAATTCGAGCAGCGCATCCCTGGCGATATCTATCCAGAGATTCATCGTGTCCATGGCGACCAGTCTGGCCTCCGACAACTGGTCGAGCACTTTCATCTGGAGCCCCGGGTCGATGTTGCCGAGAAGGACGTAGCGGGAATCCCGGAACGCCTCGGGGATTACGGGATCGAACGATTCGAAAACGTTCAGGGCCGTCTCGAGCGTGTCCCGCCCCTTGAAGTCATCGTGGTAGCGGCCGCGCCAGTGAAAGGTCTTACCCTCAACCCGCTCGATGCCCTCGGTGGTAATTCCCTGGTCCGTGAATCGCCGCAGTTGCAGTTCGCCGAAGTCCTCGCCGACGACGCCGACCGGCAGCGGCCGGCACCAGTAGCTGGCCGCGATCGAGGCGAAAGTGGCGGACCCCCCCATCGCCATTTCGACGTTTCCCGTGGGGGTTTCCACCGAATCGAAGGCAACCGACCCGACGATGAGCAGCTTTTCGTTGCGGCCTCCGGCGTTCATACAATCGATCTCCTTGTAGAAAATTTCGTGGTTATACGCGGATCACATGCTGGCCGGAGCTCCGACTCCCAGCAGCGTCAACGTGTTCTTGAGTACCTGCTTCGTCGCGTCGGCGAGCAGAAGGCGCGCGGCGGACAGGTCCTTGTCGTCGGAAACTATCCGGCATTCGTGATAGAACTGATGAAAAGAG
>CBDVDJ010000747.1:0-1570 GCA_965372695.1 uncultured bacterium | reverse complement strand
CACCAGATTCATGTCGCGTTCGCTGAAAAACGCCCGTGGCGTCTACTATTACCTCACCGAGTGTGACACGATGTGGGTCGTCCCCGAGGTGCCCGACGATTCGCTGGTAACGGGCTCCACAGTGGATCGCGTCGGCATCGTCGACCAGGGGGACACCCTGTTCGTCGACCTCGACAAGAAGAGCCACATCCCGGTGCGCAAGGTCGAAGACGGCGGGGACCAGCACACGATTTTCGAGGCGTGGCACAAGGCCCACGGCGACCTCATGCGGCCCTACCGGGTGACCATCTACCAGGGCGGCGCCGTCACCGCCGAGTACCGCTGGGAAACATTCGAGTTCGACGTCCCGATGGACGACGGACTGTTCGAGGAACAGCGACCCGAAAAGAAGGCCTCGGACTGATCGATAAAAAAGACCGGGCGGCCGCGCCACGGCCGTCCGGTCCTGCTTTTATCTGCTCCCCCGTCAGAGCCGGGAAAATTACTTCTTTGACTTTGTCTTGGCCTTGATATTCGACGAAACGATCTGGGCCACAATGGTGAGCATGTCCTCGTCGAAATCCTCCAGATCATACCCGGTAATCCGGACGTAGTAAGGTCCCTGGCAGAAGTTCAGGAACCCGTAGTCGTAGTAAGCGTCCGCCCCGATTTCCATCGTGGTCACCTCGTCCGGCCGCTCCGCCTTATAGAGACCGAGGGCTTCGGCGTCTTCGCCGTGCACGAAGATTTCGACGGTTAGTCCCCGTCCCTGGTCGTCGAAATAGCTGAGCGACCCCATCTCCATGAAACCGTGTTTCACATACAGGTCGGCGGGACCATCGAGGTATTCCGCCAGGGTCTTGGCCGTATACACCTCAGGTTCGCCTTCGGGCTCCCAGCCTTCCATATCAGGAAACAAGGTTTTTACATCGGCGCTGCTCCCCGTCGCGGCCAGCGCCAGGCACAGGAATACCGCCAGAGCGGTCGATACTTTCTTTATCACGAGATGCCTTTCTTTCGAGATTCGTTGTTCAGCCGACAAAATCATCCGGCACGTGCCGAAGCCTGGCAACATCCAGAACCCGGTCGCGAACGTCGAATCCCATTGTACAATTAACGGCACACCTTTCGCAAGACCCGCAAGCACGTTCCGCCGCGGCTATATCAACCGGCTCCAGAGCCAGTTTGGCGGCGCCGAGGTCACGGTAACCGTGTATGTACATGTATCCCCGGACGAGAGTCGGAACCTCGACGCCCTTCGGACACTGGGGCATGCACACACGGCACTGGTCGCAGTAGAGGCCGCGCGACCCCATATCTTCCCCGAGCTTGAGATCCTTTCGGTCCTGCCCGGTGAGCGCAATGTCGTGCATGACCTCGAGGTCCTCTTCGAGTTGCTCGTACGAGCTGAACCCCGGGATCGTGGTATGGACATTCTCGTTGTTGAGCGCCCATTTGAGCGCCGCCTTCATGTTGATCGGCTCCTTGCGGTCCTTGTCCCAGAACGCGCCCGCCTGCGTCTTCATCGCGACGATTCCCAGCCCCGCGTTTGCCGCCTCCGCCATCGCCTTTTCGACGTCGGCCACGTGGG
>CBDVDJ010000746.1:0-1573 GCA_965372695.1 uncultured bacterium | reverse complement strand
CCGCGCGCATGAACTGTTTCTTCGACTCCTGGAACGGGAGAAAGCGGACGAGGAGCTGGGGAAAACCGTTGGCGGCGAGCAGCGAAACGAGGAGCGAGAAGCCCCTGAGCGCCGCAAACAGCCCGAATGCTCCGGGGAGCAGGTAGGCGGCGAGAATCTTGACCTGCGCCAGCGTAAGAAGCGTGGATACGACTGTCGACACGGCCAGCGCCGCCGAGTTCGAAACGAAGCGGGATTGGTTATCTCGAGCCATCGTTCAACTGACCGTTCGTTTGACCAACGCCGCCACCCTGCCAAGCAGCGACCATCGCGTATAGAGACAGTACTCGTAGGGCACGCCGCCAAGCGATTCCTTGAAATCGATCAGCGATCGCTTGTCGAGACTGCCGCCGAGGTTGTACACGCGATAACCCCGGGCACACGCGTCCTCTAAACACCGCGTGTACAGGAGCGATCCGGGCTGGAGGTGGTTGCTCTCACGCGTCGTGACTCCCTGCCACGCCGTTACCATATCGCGATGATAAAAGTTGAAGTGCCCCCCCACGACAACCCCGTCGTGTTCGGCGACGTACAGTCTCACCGAATCTCCGCCCCTTTCGAGCAGCATTGAAAAAAAACTTTCCGGGTACTGGTTTCTCCCCCCCCACTGGTCGATCCGGTCCGAGTATATCGAGTAATAACTGCGCAGGTCGATTTCGCCCTCCGCGAGCCTGACGGTGACGCCCAGCCGTTCCGCCCGCCGGGTGCGTTTCCTGCGCTGGCGGTCGATGGTACTCTCCCACAACGTATCGAAGCCACTGGAGAGGTCGATCAGGTGCGTCTGGAGTACCTGACGGCGCCAACCGGACGCCGGATCCGCCGAATCCCCGAAATCCACCCACCCGGCCAGCAGCACCCCGGCCGGCAAAAGCGTACGGGAGAACTCGTCGACGAGGGCGGAGGCCACGCGGCGGTCTCCAGCCACGGGACCGCCGTACGTGCCGAAAGGCAGTGACCACACAACACGAAACGGGCCACGCCTGACGACAAAATAAGGCAGAAACCCCTCGACGGAACCGGCGGAGACGGCGACGAGAGAACGAAAGTCCATGCGGGGAAATGTCGCGGCGAGACACTCGATCCACACCCGCGAATGGTAAAACGTCGCAGAGTCAGAATTGTTCACGACGTCTTCCAGCTCGCCGGTGTAATTGTCGATGGTCTGAATCTGCATTCGTTACGCGCCGCGGCTGTAGTATGCGGCTATCTTTTCCAGAGCGGCGACGGTGTCGTCGACATCGCTGTCCACCATGCCAGGATAGATTGGCAGAGAAATACACCTGGAGAAATACGATTCGCATTCCGGGAAGCTGGCCGGATCTTCACCGTGCTTCGCGAAAAAGGGGTGGTGGTAGACCGGGATGAAATGGACAGAATTGCCGATGTGCTCCTCGGTGAGAGCCTGAATGAAGCGGTCGCGGTCGATGTTGAGCCGGTCGAGGTTGAGCCTGATCACGTACAGGTGCCACGTGTGTCTGTTTCCGGTCCGTTCGACGGGTAGCTCGAAGTACGGTGACGCCTGGAGGCGGTCGGT
>CBDVDJ010000745.1:0-1601 GCA_965372695.1 uncultured bacterium | reverse complement strand
GGATTAATGACGACGAAGACGGCGTCGGCTTTGAGGATGCCGAATGTCGAGAGCACAGTCTCGGGCGAGTTGTCCATCAGCACGACTACCCTGTCGCCGTATTCGACGCCAGAGCCGGTCAGGGACCGCGCAAGGCGATTCGCCCGCGTCTCGATCTCACTCCAGGTCAGACGCGCGGTGCCCGCGATCAGTGCGGTCTTCTGCGGGAGCCGTTCGGATGTGTTTTCCAGGAATTCCTGTAGCAGCATCGCTCTCCACGGGGCTATCCGCCTCTATCGAGCTAGTTCCCGATCTTCCTCTGGGTGTAAGCGGCAAGCTTCTCGATCGAGTCGAAGTTATCGGGAATGAGTTCCTCGTCTTCCACCTCGATCTCGAACTCGTCCTCCACGAACGCGACGAGCTCGAGGATGCCCGTCGAATCGATGATCCCCTTCTCAAGGAACGAATCGTCGTCGGCTATCGACGTATCGGCGGAACCGAGGAGAATATTTTCCATGATGTATGTACGGATCTGATCCTTCATCTCCAAACCTGACCTCCCTGGAACTTCTTATATAGTTCTCTTACGTAAAAACGGTCTGACGCCCCTGTATAAAGGCGCGAAATTCCGCTGAAAAGACCACCCAAAGCCGCTGGGGCGCATTCCGGCGACAAGCAACCTTACGCAGAAGATGTGCCAATCTTCAAGATAATATTATTTCAGTGAGTCTGCCGCTCAGCGTATCCCGAAATAAAGCGAGATAATGTGCTGGAGCCCCAGGTCGCCGTAGGGAGTAGCCGCGTAATCTATGGCGACTCGATTGTCCAGGTCTACTCCTGCTCCGAACGTGAACCCGTCCCCGGCCCGGCTCTTCCTGCCGCACCAGCCGCCGCGGAGGGCGACCGTCCCCGCGATCATGAGCTCGAGCCCGGCGCCGATGTATGAGTCCTCGAACCGCGGCTTGACGAAATCGAGGCCGAGCGAGAATCCGACGCCGTTTGCCGCCACCTTCGTCGTGTAGACCGCGCCGGCGCGAATCGTCGTCGGAAGAGGCTCATCTTTCTCGACGAACTTGATGTCGGGTCCGATATTCTGGACGGTGAGGCCGAACTTGGTGCCGGCCACGGGGATGTCGTAGAAAGCGCCGACATCAAAACCGTAGCCGCCAGCCGACCACTCGGAAAGCGTCTCCCTGAAATACTTCAGGTTGACGCCGGCCGAGAAGTTCGCGGTCGGGCCGAAGCCCAGGCCGAGAAGCGCCTGGTAGTTGTAGTTCTTGAGGGGATCGGTCATCTGGCCGAATTCGTTGTATCCCTGGATGTCGTCTCCGTACTCGTAGATCAGTCCGCCGCCGAGCGTAAGCCATTTCGATACGCGGTGGTTGCCTGACAGGCTGGTGTACCTCGTGTCCATCAGCCACTCGGAATGAAACACGCCCAAGCCGCTTCTCTCCATCGACGGCAGTGTCGCCGGATTGGAGAGCCAGTTGAAGGGGTCGTCGTCGAGCGCTGCCTTGACCTCACCCATCGCTATCGACTTGGGCCCAACCGGTCTCAGGAGATAACCGGCGCCGGCGCTGCCCGGTCCGTCGTCGGCCCTGGCGGCCGGCGCCGAAAACATC
>CBDVDJ010000744.1:0-1611 GCA_965372695.1 uncultured bacterium | reverse complement strand
GCTGGCGGTGACCGGCACGCAGTTGACGTGGCGGGCGAGCCTCCACCTCGCCACCGTTGGCGCGGTGCCGGCGTGCGACTCGCTCCTCATCGAATACGGCGACCTCGTCCCGATCCTCGTCCAGGAGATCCGGGCCGACGCTTCCGACGGCGGCGTGGTGCTCTACTGGGACCTCTTCGCCGACGAGGCCATCGCGGGATTCCGGATCTACCGGCGCGAAATCGGCGCTGGAAGTCCCGAAGTCGTCGTCAACACAACATTGCTGCGGCCCGGCGCCCGGTCGTTCGCCGACCGGACCGCGGTGCCGGGTCGCGGCTACCGCTATTCACTCGGCGTCGTCAAGCCCGACGGTTCGGAGATCCGGTCGCGGGCCGTGACCGTGGTGACCGGCCACCTCCAGGCGGCGCTCCGCCAGAACCACCCCAACCCGTTCAACCCCGCGACGACGATCTCGTATGTCGTGCCGCGACCCATGAGCGTCGAGGTGGCCGTCTTTTCGCTCGAGGGCAAGCTCGTGCGGCGGCTCGTCGACGGCCCCATGGCGGCGGGTGCCCGCGAGGTCCGCTGGGACGGCACCAACGAGAGGGGACAGCCCGTCGCGTCGGGTGTGTACTTCTGCCGCTACACCGCCGGCAAGTTCACGCAGACGCGCAAAATGCTGCTTTTGAAGTAACGCGGACAAAAACCTTCTCTTCCCCCGGGGCGCGCCACGGGGCGCGCCGCGGGGCGCGCCTCGCGGCGCGCGTGCACAGACAGGCGCGCCCCGCTATGATATTCAGATGTGATTGTCTGTTGTGGTGTCGACCCGCGTGCCGCGACCCGGTACACGGCGGGAATGTGACTCCTCTCTTACCCTTCTGGAGGCGGTAGCTATGAAACGCGTGCATGCAGCGATTGCCGGTCTTCTGCTGCTGGTGTTGGTGTTGGCGGTTGTTTTCGCGGGATGTTCGGAAGAAGGGTGTCAGCTTTGCCCTCCGCCGGCGAGCGCCCCCGAACTCTTCGCCATCGGCACCGCGACGTTCGACGCGCCGTGGACGCTCACCGTTGTGATCGACGTGTTCAACACGGCTGGTACCGGCCGCCGCGTCGAAACCGCATTCGCCGACGACGTCTACCATTTGTGCGTCCGCGATGTTCCGTATTCGACGTCGGGTGACGGGCACCAGCTGGTGCGGACCTTTGGAGGGGAGTACTGTCCGTCCGGTCTTCTCCCTGAGTTCACTGCCACAGATACGACCCTCTTCAAATTTTATTGTGAGGGCGAGATGCATACCGCCGAGCTCCACCTCCTCGACCCCGACGGTGACATGCCGCGCAACCTGACCGCCGTCGTCGACTCCGCGGCAGCCACGCTCGACATCGACTGGGATCCTGTGGCCGACGCCGAGTGGTACTCGGTGAAGGTCCGTTCCAAGTACAACTTCTCGGGGCCGTGGCAGTGGGGTTTCTACGTCGTCGATTCGAACTCGGTCACGGTGCCCCTGCCCCTGCCGACCGCACGGATCAACGATTCCCGCATCTACGTCGCCGCGTGCACGGGCGCCCGCCCGGACGCGGCCGGCCCCGAACACAACGTGCACGGGCCGTACATGACAGGGAACGTTTACAGCG
>CBDVDJ010000743.1:0-1613 GCA_965372695.1 uncultured bacterium | reverse complement strand
AACCGAACACGCAGTTCTCCACCGCGTCGATGGTGCGCAGGTTGCAGCACACCGTCTCTTCCGACGCGACGGGGCACATCCCCCATATCGTCTTGTCCGTCTTCTTTGTGATGACCGGTTTGGATTCGCGCGCCGTGGGCTTGTCGGCGGGGGTGTCGTAGCGCACGGGACTCGTGGTGAGACTCTCGACGTGCTTTTCCAGGCCGGTGAGCAGGTGACGTTTCAGCGCCGGGCCGGTGAGCTTCGAGTGCGCGCGCTGCTCACTCCACCACGCATCGAGTCCGGCCTCGCCCCACAACTCGAAGTCCTTCGCGATCTCGGACACGCGGCGGAGTTCCTGGAAGGTGAAGCGGTGATCGAGCGCCGCTCCCTCAATAAACCGGCGATGGCTATCATTGAGAAGATCGACGCCCGCCTCGACACGGATCGAGTCGAACTTGTCGCGATATTCTGCCGGGTTCCGTTTCGCCACCGTTACTCCGTAATCAGGCGCGCCAGTTCGCCGAGGTCGTGGACGCAGACGTCGGCCTGGTCGCGGTACTCAAAGCCGCCGTTGGTGTCGAGGTACACCGTCGTCGTCCCCGCCTCGCGGCCGGCCACCAGGTCGAAGAGGAAGTCCCCCACCATGACGGCGTCTCTCGCACTCGCGCCCCAGCCGTCGAGGAGTTTGTGGATGCCGTCGGCGCTCGGTTTGACTTCGCACGACTCGCGCCCCAGGACATCGCCGTTGTCGAAGTACTGCGACATCCCGCACACTTCGAGCGTCAACAATGCGTTCTCGTGGCTGTTGCGAGTGAGGATACCCATCTTCGCGCCGCGGGCAGAGAGGAGTTCCAGCAGGTGCGCCGCGCCCGTCTGCGCGGAGGCCTTGTCGACGAGGTCTTTCTCGATCACGTCGAGGCGATCGCGCAGCCGCCCGGCTTCGTCATCCGGCAACCTGGCGAGTTGCTCGAGGATGGGCCGGCCCTGCGGCAGCCCCAGCGCGTCGCGGATGGCGTCGAAGTCGTGGACCGCCACCGTCAGCGTGCCGTCCATGTCGAATACCCAGTATCGTTTCGTCTTGAGATCGGTCATCGGTTCAATCGCAGTATATAATAGAAGGAGAGCGCGGTGAGGTACACCATCCCCGCCGCCCACACCACGTCGCTCAAAAAGTGCGCGCCCTGGATCATCCGGGCCAGCCCCAGTAGCGATCCGTACCCGAGGCCCAGCCCCAGGAAGAAGAGCGCCTTCCCCATCGACCGCCGCCGCAGGAAGAAGAACGGCGTGAAGAGAAAAAATCCCGTCGACGCGTGCCCGCTGGCGAACGAGTTGCCGTTACCCGACGGGCTCTTCACCCACACCTGAACAAAGTCGCGGTCGCCGCCGAACTCGTACACGTCGAGCGGCCGCGGCCGTCCCCAGTTGTCCTTGAACACCGTGTTCACCAGAAGCCCCGGCCCCACGATCATCACGATCGCCAGAAACGCCGCCACCCGCCGGTGCGGCGCCCACTTCCGAACCCACCGCGACGCAATAAATACGGCGAGCGCCGAGAGGGCGACGATCCACGCGGGGATGACACCCATCGTGTAGAGGCCGTGCCACGGCTGGTCGTCCTTGTGCACCCACCC
>CBDVDJ010000742.1:0-1621 GCA_965372695.1 uncultured bacterium | reverse complement strand
GCCAAGGTGGCCCGGGACCGGATGATGAGAAAGCTCCACAAGCTCTTTCCCCACTACAACTTTGCCCGGAACAAGGGGTACGGGACAAAAGAGCACCTCGACGCGATTATCGCCCATGGATCGGCGCCTCCTCACCGGCGCTCGTTTCGGCCAAAAGTCATTGAAAACGCCGGGATTTTGATTTAATTATTGTAATATACAGTGTTCCACGATCGCTGCCCGGGGTGGGGAAGGAGTGTGGTGGGCATGAACAGGAGGGCGGTGGGCGAGTTGGGAGAGCGTATCGCGGCGGCGTTTCTGGCCGTCAAAGGCTACGAGATACTCGAGAAGAACGTACGCTACGCGAGACGTGAGATCGATATACTGGCGCGAGACGGCAGCACGCTGGTTGCCATCGAAGTCAAACTCCGCAGGGGGACGCGATTCGGCAAGGCAGCCGAAGCCGTAGACTCGCGGAAACTGGGGCGGGTGAGGCTGGCGCTGGAGGGAATCGTCGCGTCCCGGAGAACGAGGTTATCGCCCAGGGTCGATGTCGTGGCGATTGATTTCACCGACGACATGACCACTATGGTTGTGGCCCATTTGATTGGCGTTTATTGAAAAAGCCCCCACAAATTATCAGAGAGTCGTCGTTTAATACCCGTCTGGCGAGGTGAGAGCATTGAAAAGGCTGTTGTTGATTCTACCGTTGGTGCTGCTGGTCGTTTTTTCGTGCGCGAAAGTCAAACGACAGGTGTCCAAAGACATTCCGCTCGATGAGCAGAAAGATCTGCTCGAGTATTACACCGATCGTATTGCATGGACGCGGATCGTACTCGAGGATCTCGGCGAGGGAGGGTCGATTCCGAGGGATACCAAGGTCAAGATTACCGACCTCGACATGCACTTCACTGGCTCCGTGTCGGTCGAGACGATGAAGAAGAACAAGCGAATCGTCCACGGCCTTGACATTGCCCGGCCGCTGTCGGAAGAAAAGATTCATGTCACCATGGACGACATCTTCTGGTTCAAGGACCCGACACTCCGCCAGGTGGACTACATCCGGAAATGGGGCAAGAAGACCGCCCGCGCGATCGTTGCCCACGAGGTTTTCGTCGGCATGACGTCTGAGGCGGCGCTGGAGTCGTGGGGAGTGCCGGCCAAGACGAATACCAACGAGGTGGGCGGAAAGAAGAACGAACAGTGGGTGTATCCCGTCGGCAAACGAAGCAAATACATTTACATCATCGAGGGCAAAGTTTCCAAGTGGGAAGACTGAGGAAGTAACAGCTCTATTTCCGGCCTTGTGATTCGGGGCGCCTTCGAGGCGCCCCTTTTTTTTGAACTCTGCGACAGGCCGGGCTTCAACAAATCCGGGTCATCCGACGAGGGGAATAACGCGGAGGATTTCCTCAACGGTGGTCTGGCCTTCCAGCAGTTTGCGGATAGCGGCGTTGAGGAGCGGCTCCATTCCGGACTCCCGGGCAAGGCGGCTGATCGTCGCTTCGTCGGCGGTGTCCCTGATCGTGGCCCTGGCTTTGTCCACAATTTCGAACTGTTCGTGCACGGCGGTTCGGCCGCGATAGCCGGTTTTGCGGCACTTCTCGCACCCGGCGCCCTGGCGGATGCGGGATACGTCGGT
>CBDVDJ010000741.1:0-1627 GCA_965372695.1 uncultured bacterium | reverse complement strand
CTTCCGTGTGTGCATGGTGCCCCACGTGTTGAAGCGCCCGGTTCAGAAGAAATCAACCCGGGTACTCAGCGGCGACTGCAGCAACTGCATGAACTGCGTCGACGCCTGTACCCGGGATGCACTGAAACCACGTTTCTCTTTGACAGGGAGGAAATAATGTCTTCCAGAGCCAGAATCGTTGTGGTTCTTCTGGCCGCGATCGTGGCCGCGGGGTGCCAGTCGGGCGCCGGCAACGGCGACCTGACCGATGACGAACAGAAGAAGCTCTTGTGGGTCGCCCAGGAAAATGTCGCCAGTTTCGGCGCGCCCCCGATGATCCCCGCCGACCACGAGTTCGAGATCGGCTCCGATATTTCCGCGTTCGAAAACGGCGGCGACGTGTGCCGGGACTGCCACGCGGACGATTCGGAAGAGGACATCCCCCAGACGTCTCATCCGGAACGTCACAACTGCCTCCAGTGCCACGTACCCCAGGCGCCTGAGACGGCGGCGGGGGACGACTTCATGGTCGATAACAGTTTCATCAAGTACGACCCGGGGACCGCGAAGTAAACGGGGCGAACCGATCCCGGCACAAAGAGGAAAAATGAGGATGTCTGAAACGGTATCGAGAAAAGACTTTCTGAAGAAGGCACTGACGGCGGCCGCCGGCCTGGCGGCCGATCCGGCGGGAGCCCTCGGTTCGGGATTCTCACCCGGCGTCGCCGTGGTCGATACCGGCGCGTGCCTGGCGTACAACGGATCCACCTGCATGACCTGCTACGACGCCTGCCCGTTGAAGCGAACCGCGCTCAGATTCATACTCACCCGCCCCGTCGTCGACGCCAACACGTGCGACGGCTGCGGCGAGTGTCAGCTCGCCTGTCCCGCGAATATAAAAGGAATCGTTATAGAACCGCGTTAGTCGCGATCTTTGTTGCGATCGCGCTGGCGGGTATTCGACCGCTGCCGGGTGTCGGTCCGCGATCGGTTGTCGGGGCGCTGCCGGCCATCGGGCCGCGGTCGATTGTCGGATCGCTGCCGGCCATCGGGCCGGCCGCCCGTGTCCGAGCGCCGTTGGGAGGAGTCGCGCCTGGCCGGGGCGTCGCCGCCGCGCCCGCGGCTGTCATCCCGGGGACGGGAGTCGGGTTTGCTCCGGCGCGGGGGGTACCGGTGCCGGCTCGGGGGCGTTTTTTCGACGAGGGCGTATTCGAACGTCTTGCCGTAGAGTTCCCAGATCGAGACGAATAAAGCGGCAACGATCGGACCGACAATGAAACCGGCGACTCCGAAGAGGATGATTCCGCCGATCGTCCCGAGGAGAATCAACAAGTCGGGCATCTTCGTGTCTTTGCCGACGAGACGGGGACGAAGGAGATTGTCCACGCTGCCGACCACCACGACGCACCAGATCGCCAGAACAACCGCCGTTATCACCTTGCCGACCGTAAGGAGATAGATCACGGCCGGTATCCACACGAGCGCGGTTCCGATGCCGGGAATGATCGACAGCACCATCATTACCGTCCCCCAGAACATCGCCCCCTGGATGCCGGCGACGGCCAGGCCGGCGCCCGCCCGGGCGCCCGGCCTGGCGCCGATGGCGGGCGTGCCGGGGGTTGTGGCGCGGGCCACCGACGGGAACGTC
>CBDVDJ010000740.1:0-1636 GCA_965372695.1 uncultured bacterium | reverse complement strand
TCACGCGTCGATCTTGACGTTGAAGCAGATGATCTCCTGCGGCGAGCCGTCTTCGTCTTCCGATTCGAGCGCGGCGCCGTTGAGCTGAATCGCGACATATAACATGACGCATTTTCTTACTAAAACTAAGCGCGGGTTTTTATTGACACTGTTGACGGTTTTGTAGATAATGCTTGCCTACCGAGTACGTGGGCACACGCAGGGTCGTGGTCTGTGTACTCGTTTTTTGTCTGTACCTGTCAATTGGAAGTGTTTTACGCCGTTTCGTGCGCCCGCCCGGGCGCGACGAATGAGTTCTGGAAGGAGGACGACGCGATTGTGGTATCTACCAGACACCAGTAGATGCGGAAGCCAATCGCGCGAAGTACGCGCGCAATGGTTGAGCGCTGGTCATTATAACCTCCTTTCCCCGGTCCCGTAAACCGGGCCGCCTGGATTTAAACCAGGGGGAGAGAAATCCCCCGGGGGACTCCAGACAGGTCCCGTACTCGGAATCGAGGCGAAACCGGGACGGGGCCGTGGTGAGGAGGCCACCCGAGTTCGTTCGTACGGCGTAAGCAGGGCACCTTCGCATTTGCTTTCCAACGACACCGTAACAACGATTCTCCACTGACCAGCGTCTGTAAAGACTGCTGTGCCGAGGGCGTGGTGTATCCACGCCCGGGCCGGAAACACGCCGGCCGCCGGGGAGGTCCGTACTCGTACGTCCCGGGCCCGTCGAGGTCCGTCCAGGGCCGTCCGGGTGGCCGTAGGCCCGTAGTCGGCGCAGTCGGCGAATGCCGGCGAATGCCGGCGAAGCCGGGGCGATACGAGCGGACACGGGGAGACTCCCGGGTGGCCGGCGATGAAAGGGGAACAATGATACGTCGTCGCAGACACATGATCGGTAGCGAAGAGTTCAGGGACCGTGTCGTGGAACTCTGTGTCAAGCGCGGGGTGAAGGGTCTGCCGCCCGGGAAGCGCGACCGCCACATCGTGCTCAAGAGCGTGGCGATGACGATGGATCCACACCGCGGGATGACCGTCGAAGAGGTCGACGCGGCGCTCAACAACTGGATCGGCATGGTGGCGCAACGCCTCGAGGTCGACCGCGTCACGCTGCGCCGCGCGCTGATAAACGAAGGGTACCTCCGAAGCGACCGCGAAGGGGTCTTTTACACTCTTTACAGCGCCGGTCCGGATGGTCCCGAGTATTCCGGCGCCGTCGAGAAACTCGACGTGTTCGATATTGCGCTCCACGCGGTGTGCCAGGTCGAGCAGGACCGGTTTGACAAGTTCCCCAAGCCGGATTCGGCAGAGGGCAAGAAGCTCATCAAGGCCCGCATAGTCGCGCGCCACCTGCTCGCCGAACAGGTACCGGTCAACATCGGCTGCTATTTCCTGAGTTGCCTGTTCGACCGCAAGTGCCCGTTCCTGTCCGAACTCGTCTACTTCGAGGACGGCTTCTCGTCGCTCGTCGACGACGGGCGCCTGGCGCGCAAGTACGCGTTCGAATTCCTCGAGAAGAGCGACGAGTGGGTTTTCTGGCTGGATCTGTAAGGGGGAGTCATGGGTAAAAAGCCGAAGCGAAAGAAGCGAAGCCGAGAGGCCGGAGTCAATGTTGCCAGCCGCAAGCGATCGGACCAGTTGCGAAAGC
>CBDVDJ010000739.1:0-1656 GCA_965372695.1 uncultured bacterium | reverse complement strand
CGTAGAGACACCCCACATAACCGGACGGTTCGCGACCCCTGCCCCAAACGGGGTCAAACATGAGACGTCGATTGTTATTGATTGCCGCGGCGGCCGCCGCGGCGGCGATGTTGTCGTTTCCGCAAGCCCTTTCCCGGACCGTCGTCGGGTCGTCACCCGCAAATAAACAACCCCGGGGCCCCCTCCGTGTTCTCGTACTGGGTGGCCAGCACGTCCACAACGTCGGTGAGCTCCACATCCACGTGAGCAACTGGGGCATGTTCGGATCCTGGCCGGGGATGGGCCAGACGTTTTCCGAATCGCCTTCAGCCCAGTGGCCCGCCGGCAGCGGCGTGGAGTACCTGTTCGAGGCGGGGTTGTGGGTCGGCGCCATGAAAGGCGGCGTCCCTTCTGTATCGACGGCGACCCATCCCGTCTTTTCAGAATTCCTGCCCACGCAGGACCCCCGCGACATCATGTACACGTCCGCCGAAGGCGCCAGCGGCGGAAACCGTCTCCCGTCCCGGAGTGCTGACGACGACGGTGACGGCGCCATCGACGAAGACTGGCTCAACGGCCACGACGACGACATGGACGGCAAAACAGACGAGGATTTCGCCGCCGTGTCCAAGCAGAGGTTCAGCTGCTGGTACACAGATGACCAACCGACGGCCATCCAGCGCAATCCCCGGCACAACCCGCTCGGCATTATGGTCCGGCAGGAGAGTTACCAGTGGGAGGAGGATCGCTTCGACGATTTCGTCGGTATCAACTACTGGATAACGAACGTCGGTAACGACGTGCTCGAGGACATCTTCATCGGGTTCTTCGCCGACTGCGACGCCGGCAGCCGTGAAACCGAGAACTACCACGAAGACGACGCGACCGGCTTCCATTCCAACCGGGCTTTCTGCACCAACCTCGGCACCGTCGCCATGGACGTGGCCTATACGTACGACGCCGACGGCGATGACGGCAATACGACGGGCTACTTCGGGGTACTGTTCCTCGGACACACGACCGATCCGACGGGCGAATCCGCACCCGAGAGGGTCAGCATCCACGCATATGCCAACTTCGCCGGCAGCCAGTCATTCGAAGACAGCGGTGACCCGGAGACGGACTTCCAGCGGTACCAGTTACTCAGCACGCGCATCATCGAACGCGACGCGACCGTACCGAGGGACTACCGGATGCTGGTCAGCGCCGGCCCGTTCAACGAACTGCTGCCCGGCAGCACGCTCGTGTTCCAGGTCGCCTTTGTTATAGGGGAAGGCCTGCGCGGGATGGAACTCAACGCGTCGGCGGCCCAGTTGACCTACAACGGCGCCTGGTTCGACCTCGACCAGGATCCGTTTACCGGTGTCGCGGGCCGGGAGACGCCGGTGCCCGGTCCGATCACGATTTCAGTCGACACGTGCCGCGAAGAGACCCGAGCGCCCAGGGAGTGGCAGCGGCGTGAGCCTCTATGGATCAACAATGACTGCGCCGACGAGGCGCTGGCCCGGATGGCCTGCAACTTCACCAACGCCGACAGCAATATGTTCATGACGGGTGTGGGGGGAAAAGAATCGCAGATCCACTGGATCGTCGGTACGGCGCCGCCCCCGCCGTCGATGAGAATCGACGCGAACTCCGGCGCCGGGGTCGTCGTTTACTGGGACAATTTCAGCGAAA
>CBDVDJ010000738.1:0-1672 GCA_965372695.1 uncultured bacterium | reverse complement strand
TTCCGAATACATATTCGTCGACGACTCCGACGAAACGGTCGTCCAGGAAGCGACGGAAGCCCTCACGCAGACCGAGATCACACAACCGGCGGTGCTCGCCACCGAAACGGCGCTCGCGCGTATGCTCGCAACGTACGGCGTGAAGGCCGACATGGTGATGGGGCACAGCCTCGGCGAATACGGCGCCCTCGTGGCCGCCGGTGCGATGCCGTTCAAGAAGGGGCTGTACGCGGTCAGTGCGCGCGGCGGCGCGATGACGCGGGCGTCCAAAGGTGACAACGGACAGATGGCGGCGGCGTGGGGACCGATCGAGGAGATCCAGAAGATCCTCGACACGGTGGATGGTTACGTGGTGGTTGCCAACATCAACAGCAATAAGGAAGCGGTGATCGGCGGGGCCAGCGACGCCGTCCAGGAGGCGATGGTCAAGATCAAGGAGGCCGGGTTTACGGTGACCCAGCTCCAGGTCAGCCACGCGTTCCACACCGAGATCGTGGCCGAAGCGGCCGAATCGCTCGTCGGCATTCTGAAGAAGGCGGAGTTGAAGTCGCCCGGAATCCCGATTGTCGCCAACATCACCGGAGAATTCTACCCGACGGGCGAAGGGGTTGAAGATACGATGGTCGACTACCTGGCGCGCCAGGTGGCATCGCCGGTGCAGTTCGTCAAGGGGCTCAACACCCTGTACGACAACGGTGCCCGTGTGTTCATCGAGCTCGGGCCCAAGCGGGCGCTCTACGGATTTGCCAGCGATGTGGTCGGCGGACGTGACGACGTGATCACACTTTTTACCAACCATCCACGGATCGGGGACATCCCGTCGTTCAACCAGGCGCTCTGCGGGCTCTACGCCGCCGGCCTGGGAGTCGGACGCCCGGCGGCGGCCGAAACCGTGCGCCCCGCGGCCGCAGCACCCGTCCGGTCCACCGCCGCCAGGGCGACGAGACCCCCTGCCGGCGAAGACAAGCACGTGCGCCTGGGGAAGATGTTCACCGAGTTTCTCGACCGGGCGTTCGACGTGTACACGAACGGCGGGTCGCCGCCGTCCGCTCCGGGCATCGGTGGTACCGGCGGAGTGATGATTACCGGGGTTTCGCTCGGCCTGCCCGGAGTCGAACGGGTATTCGACGACCGGAATATCGAGCGGGTTTTTGCCGGCGAGGTCTTCATCAAGCCGATCGCGAACGAAATACGCGAGTTGATGGCGGACAAGCATATCACCCGCCTCTTCAAATCGAAAGACGGCGAAGCCAGCTTCCAGAACATCGACAGCTCTGCCGACGTTCTCAAGCTGGCGGCGCGCGGCGACGCGGTCGATCTCGTCGGGGACTTCGGTTTTCCCGCGGACCGGATCTCCGCGCTCGATGTGGTGACACGTCTCGCCGTCGCGGCCGGAATCGACGCATTGCGCGACGCAGGCATCCCGCTGGTGATGCGCTACAAGACGACCACCACGGGGACCAAGTTACCCGACCGGTGGATGCTGCCGGACAACATGCGCGATGATACCGGCGTGATTTTCGCGTCGTCATTTCCGGGCCTGGATTCGATCGCGACCGACATGCGCGATTACTACCAGGACCGCGCGCGCCGGGATCGTCTCGCCGACCTCGAGGACCTGCACAAGAAAATCGAACAATCGAATGGATCGGGCGACGGTGCCCTCGCCGAG
>CBDVDJ010000737.1:0-1683 GCA_965372695.1 uncultured bacterium | reverse complement strand
GAGTGCGATCGAGAGCACCTTTCGGTCGTACCGGCGCACAAGTTGCTCAAAAGCAACCACTTCGCCACTCTGGGCCCTCGAGACCAGTTCGTTATCGCTGGGTTTCATTGCCGGTTTTCTTTCATTCATAAGGGTTAGACCCCATTGTAGCCGGACGGTTGTATGTAATGTGTATTTATTTTTAAGGTGTAAATACCAGCAAACACCGGCAGTTATTGCGCGATAATCAGATTAAATTGTTTTTATTTGATGCAAGAATTGTGATATATTCAACGGGCGCAGTCTGTAACGTATATAACAACAATGTGTTGCAACCGCGCTATCGCAGGACGCCCGGAACTGATCACATAGACACCTGCAGCTACCCTCCGTATAATCGAGCGTCACGTTGAGTCTGGCAGCGCATGGCACGGACCGGGGAGGACGTCTACCATTGATCGGTAAAACCATCTCTCATTACAAGATCCTCTCGAAACTCGGCGAGGGAGGGATGGGCGTTGTCTACAAGGCCGAAGACACGAAACTCAAGCGTATCGTCGCGCTGAAGTTCCTTCCGCCGGAAATCACGCGCGACCAGGATGCCAAGACGCGCTTCGTCCATGAGGCGCAGGCCGCCTCCGCCCTCCAGCACAACAATATCTGCACGATCCATGAAATCGACGAGACCCCGGACGGTCAGATGTTCATCTGCATGGACTACTACGACGGCGAGACCCTGCGGGACAGAATAAAACGCGGCCCACTGCCGGTGGCGGAAGCGATTGATATCGCCGCCAATATTGCCGCCGGCCTGGCCAAAGCGCACGAGGCGGGGATGGTACACCGGGACATCAAGCCCGCGAACCTGGTGGTGACGAGTGACGGCGTGGTGAAGGTGGTCGACTTCGGTCTGGCGAAACTCGCCGGCGCCACGCGGGTCACAAAAACCGGCACGACGGTGGGGACGGTGGCGTACATGTCGCCCGAGCACGCGCGCGGCGAGGACGTGGATCACCGCTCAGACATCTTTTCGCTGGGGGCGGTATTCTACGAACTCCTGACGGGTGAGCTCCCGTTCCGGGGCGACCACGAAGCGGCCGTGCTGTACGGCATTGCCAACATCGACCCGCCCGCTTTGAACACGTACCGCGACGATCTTCCCGCCGGCCTGCAGCGCGTGATCGACAGGGCACTCGCAAAAGACGTGGGCGATCGCTACCAGAGCGCACTCGAATTCAACGACGATATCGCGGAGTTCAGAGAGCAGCCGGCGCAGGCATCCGGTGCCCACGGTCGAGACGGGAGGGGACAGTCTCGGCGCGGTTGGTGGCTGGGGGGTATCGCCGGAGTGGCCATAATCGTCACGCTGGCCGTGTTGTGGCCGAGGTTCATGGGGCCGGCCCCGGCCGATGGCGTAACGCTGGCGGTGGTGGATTTTAACGACCTCACTGGTTCCGGGGACCCGGCACGTTCGGTGGGCATGGCGGGGTTGATCCATGTGGGGCTGGTGGAGAACAGCCCCTGCCGTGTGGTAAGCCCGAGTTATCTCCAGGACATACGGCGGCGTCTCTTCGGCGCTGAGCGCGGGCCCATCGACGAGAGCCAGGTGCTCGAAGTCGCCCGGGAATCTGGAGCCACCGTGATTCTGTCCGGCCAGATGGGAGAGCTGGATGGCCGGCCGTACGTGGCCTGGCAACTGGTGGA
>CBDVDJ010000736.1:0-1685 GCA_965372695.1 uncultured bacterium | reverse complement strand
GTTGGCCCCGAACAAGGCCGTCGGCCGGGGGGTGGCACGCATCGCCTCGAGCGTATCGGGGTCCACCGTCAGGCCCATCGCCACGGCAAAACGCACCCCCCTGAGAATCCGCAACGGGTCCTCGTCGAAGGCCCGGGGAAACATCATCCGCAGGATCCTGTTTTCGAGATCGCGTCGGCCGCCGTAAGGATCGATGATCCGGCCGTCGCTGAGATCGCGGGCGATGGCGTTGACGGTGAAGTCGCGCCGGGCGAGGTCTTTTTCGATGTCGAGCTGCCAGTCCCATTCGACGTCGAATTCTCTGTGCCCCGGCCCCAGCGATCGCTCGCGGCGCGGAAACGCGACGTCGAAGACCTGTGCCGAGTCGCGGGGACGGAACTTGTAGACTCCGAAAGATTTTCCAACGAGTTCGAAACTGCCGAATCGTTCGAGGAGTCGTTCGAGGCGATCGGGAGGGATCATTCTGACCAGGTAGTCGACCTCCGGGTCGTCCGCCGTTACTCCGAGGAGGTCGTCGCGCACCGCGCCACCGACGACGTAGAGTTCGCCGGCGTCGAGGATCGCGTTCTGCCAGTCGGTCAGCGTCATAATCAACCCAGTTTTATCGGATTCCGGATCCAGAGGATGAAGCCCGTCAGCGCGGTCAGATACGTTCCGATGAGCAGATACCCGATCGAAAATCCGACGGCGGAAGCGCTGGACACCCCGATCACCGAAAAAAAGTAGATTACCGTCGCGTCGCGGGTACCAAGCCCCGAGATAGAGATGGGCAGCAGTTCGACCAGCGTCACGATGGGCATGATCAGGAACATATAGCGGGGATCGACGTCGATACCGAACACGACCGTGATGTACCACGCCAGCGCAAACACGACGGCCCACACGACGACGGTGAGCAGAAAAGCAACGGCCATCACCTTCGGCTTGCGAATGCAGACATCGAGCGAGTCATAGAACGTGTGAAAATTGAGAGAGAACATCTCTTTGTATTTTTTCGGCACCAGCATCCCGAATACCGGCTTGAGCATCCGCCGCATCAACTTCCGGTTAGTGGCAAGATATATGCACATGGCGATGGCGGCGACGGCGAGCACGATGATCCAGATCGACGGGAGTTCGATATAATAGCGAGAGAACAGCAGCACCGACACGACGCCGAGAAATAACACGAGGATCAGGTCCCACAACCGGTCTATGAACACGGTGAGAAACGCCTCTCCGAACGTCCGTCCCGTATCTTTCTGTACGTAGAGTGCCCGCAGCGCGTCGCCGGCTTTGGCCGGAGTGACCGAAGCCGCGAAGAAACCAATCGTCCATACGGTGGTGCTTCGCCACAGCGAATACTCGATGCCGACCGCGCGCATCAGATATCGCCACCGCACGCCGCGAAGGAGTATAATGAGCAATACGAACAATGGCGAGAGCAACAGGAGCTTCACGTTGGCCGCCGCGAACACGGCGGCGATCCGGTCGATACCCGTACTGGCCACGATGTAGACGAAGAGGGCGAGCCCGACAAACGGTAGCAAAATAGACAGTTTCTTGCGCATGACGCGTGAAACTCTAGCAGAAAGCCCCAACTCTGTCTTGAATTAAGTTATCGCCGCGTGATACCATTAGTGTCTACGGAGTAACCCATGCCCGATTTTTCCAGCGTGCAAACGGCGCGCATACAGTACCTCGCA
>CBDVDJ010000735.1:0-1690 GCA_965372695.1 uncultured bacterium | reverse complement strand
TAGTGACCGCCGATGACACGCCTGAGGAGGCCGGTGTGGCCCAGACGATTGAGGCCCTTCTTTTTACCGTCGCCCTGGCCACCGGCAAAAATCAACGTCAGATCCTTCGGCGATCCGGTTTCGAGAAAACGCCTCTCCAGGGATACGATGAGTTGGTCGGGGGTTCCGTTACCCCCGTAACCCGAGGTTGCCAGCACGTCCTCATCCTGCACGATGGCGATGGCGTCCTCGGCGGAGATGACTTTCTTGAGACTCATGACGCTACGCAGGCAGTAAATCCGTAAATACGAAACCATCCCGCGTCGTGGTCTCACCGACTTTGATATTGATATTATGCCCGAACACGGGGCCGTCGAAGGCGAAACTGTGAAACTCCCCGTTCTCCCCGCAAGGGTCCACACCGGCGGGAAGCTCCTTCAAGAAATCGGCATCGTACTCGCGCCCGGAAAACTCGGGCGCCAGTTGTTTGGGATCGACACAGGTTATTTGCGCCCGCAGTCCGCCGTCGAGCATCGTCACTGAGAGCACCCGGGTATCCAATCCCCATAGGGGGAAGATCGCTGAGATGCCGGAACCCGACAGGGATTTTTCCCGGTACTCGCGAATATCCTCGAGAAACAGGTCGCCGAAAGCGAAACACTCGATACCGCGCTCTTCCTCGCGGCTGACGAACTCGCCCATGATCCTGGCGTAGTCGGCGTTACTGCACGGATAAGGGATCGGAATCAACTGAATCGGAAGACCGATACTATCGGCTTGTTGCTGTAGCAATGCCACTCTGACGGCATGCATGGCGACGCGATCGAATGCCTGATTGATGGTGCAGAACAGACCCTCCACGGCGATATCGGGATCCTCGCGCATCCTGTGCAACGCCCAGGCACTGTCCTTGCCGCTGCTCCATGAAAGCATGGTTCTCGTCATTTCAGAGGATGTCCCGGCGTCAACTCGCAGATCATGTGGACACGCCTTCAGATAACCCGAGTAGATGCAGAAGCTCATCTGCGTCGGGGTTCGTAGTCACAATACGCTCCTTCTGATCCTTGCTGAGCTTCTTCACGCACCGTTCGGCTTTCAGCGCCAGGGCACGATCGCCAATTTTCATCTGATACACCAGTTCGAGGGGACCTTTCGAACGCAGATACTTTGCACCACGGCCATTTGCTCGGCTGTGCTCGAGCAGCCGACGCGCCACGTCCGTCGCCACTCCGGTATACAAATCACCGTATCGGGTTCTGACGAGATAGATATGCCAGTCTTGCATCAAGCGATGATTCGAAGAGCGAGATAAGGCACCAGATTAAAGACAATCACGATTAACTTGAAGATCCCCATCCCTCCGTAATGAATGGCGTCGAATTGTTCCCGGGAAATCTTGAACCATTTTGTATGTACCCGATACGTCCAATCATGTGCAACTACCGCGAACAGAAACCACCACATGAGCAGCGCGAAATTTATCAAGGTACACCAACCGAGCATCGCCATAATTTGCGCCATGGTCATATTCTTCTCCTCACCTGTTCAGGTTTCTGTTGAGCGATGAACGTAGTGAATGATGTCCACCTTTTCCATCGTAATCAGACCGCCGGAATCGGCTTTCTCGAATAACTCGTGCAGGGTCGGGATGAAGTCGTCCACCTTCTTTTCCTCGTCGACGATCTCGATCACCATTGGCAGATCACTGGAG
>CBDVDJ010000734.1:0-1695 GCA_965372695.1 uncultured bacterium | reverse complement strand
AGGAGCGATATGATCAAGTTCCTCTTTATAATGTAGATGGTGGTGTGCGAGAGCTTGAACAGGCGCACGAGCGGGTCGAGTCCCGGCTGGGTCAGGTATATATCCGCCGCCCGGAAGCTCACTTCCATGCTGCCGTGGACGGCCACGCTGACGTGCGCGGTGGCCAGCGCCACCGAGTCGTTCATGCCGTCGCCGACCATGAGCGATCGCGGATGGGCCCGGACGACTTCCTTTTTTTGTTCCGGCGCCTGCGATGCGAGTACGCGATCCGGCGCGATCCCAACGCGATTCGCGACGGCCCGGGCCGTGTCTTCTCCGTCGCCCGTCAGCAGGTAGACGTCCTGCCCGCGCTTGCCGAACTCCGCCACCGCGTCCGCACTCGACTCCCGGATACGGTCGCCGAGCACGGCGAGACGGACGAACTCGTCGTTGCGGTAGAGCGCGGCGAACGAATACCCGCCGCGCGCGTCCCCTGGACCCGGACGGATTCCCGCCCGTTCCAGCACCGACGGGTCGGCCAGCGACCGGAGCTGGAAGTGGTCGGCGCCGAGGCGACCTTCGACACCCGTGCCGGGCACTTCGCGGTGGTCTTCGAAGCTGACGTCGCTGAGCGGCGCGCTCGATACGTCGGCGGCGAGAACGCGGGCTATCGGATGCCGGGATATCGATTCGAGTGCATATATAATAGAGCGTTCTTTTTGGCCGGGGGGTTCCGGCCACCAGCGCACCAGGTCGAGTTCGCCCTCGGTGAGCGTGCCCGTCTTGTCGAGGAAAACGCTCTCGACCTGGGCGAGCTTTTCGAACGCCTCCGCCTTTTTGATCAGGCAACCCCGCCGGGCGGCCTTGCGCAGCGCGAGGCTCTGCGTGAGCGGGGTCGCCAGCGCCAGGGCACAGGGGCAGGCGAGGATGACGAGCGCGAGCGCGCGGTTCACCGCCACCTCGGCGTCGGTCGTGGCGTATAACGCGGCAAAAACCAACCCGATCACGAGCACCGAAGCGGAAAACCACTGGGCGGCACGATCGGCAAACGAGATCAACGGCGTTCGCCCCAGCACGCCGCGTTCCGTTTCCTGCAACAACTGGCCGACCCTCGTTTCGTCGCCGTATTTTTCGACGGTGATGACCGCTTCGGCGGAGGTCAGCTGGGTGCCGGCGAACACCTCCTGGCCGTCGAGTATGCGCCGGGGGTAGGGTTCGCCCGTAAGGACGGCGGCGTTGACCCACGCTTCTGTGCCGGCGAGCAACCCGTCCACCGGGATCCGTTCGCCGTGGTAAACGAGCACGCGGTCTCCCTTGCGCACGGAGCGGACGTGACACATGGATGCCTTTCCCGTCGCGGGGTCGACGATCCGGACCTTGTCTGATTCGAAGAACGACCGCAGCCGATTGGGCGCGAGATACTTGTTCTGCAGGCGGAAAAGAAAATAGCGGCTGGCCAGCAGCAGGAAGACGAGTACGGCGAGCGAGTCGAAGTAGATGTCACCCCGGCCGGCGATCAGGTGGTACAGCCCCACGCCGGTTCCGATCAGGATCGCGCCCGCGATGGGGATGTCGATCGACGAGTGCCGGTTGCGAAGCGCCACCCACGAGTTCTTGTAGAACGGCGTTGCGCTGTACAGGAGAATCGGCAGGAACAGCACAAATGTGAGCCACTCGAAGATCCCGCCGTATTCTGTTTGCGCGGCTCCCGAATAG
>CBDVDJ010000733.1:0-1717 GCA_965372695.1 uncultured bacterium | reverse complement strand
GACGGTCGCCAGCGTCATCCCGTTGGGCAGGCAGAGCCCGGCCTCCTCCGCGCGCTCCATTGCGCGATTGAACCGCTCGATTATTTTCGTCAGTTCCATGTCCACTCCTCAGCTTCGCAGCATTCGATATGATGGCCGTCGCGGGTGGCGCCGAACCGTCGGCGATCGCCCCCACCTTCGGCCGGGGCCAGCACCGTGGTGGCGAAGGCCGAGCTGGCCCAGTCGTACAGGGCCCACGACCATACCGGCCGATTCAGTCCCGATTTCGGCATTCGAGGCAATATTATCCTTTTAAATTCAACCAGTAGTAAGTAAACTGGGTTCAATGGTGATCGAGCGCCGAACGATCCGGTTCCGGGCGCTTGTGTCGCCGTGCGCATTTACGCAGGTTGCGCCGCCCAGGGGCGGGTGCGGCCATTTTGTTATTCTAAACATATGCTACCAACGTATACGTGGTATTGAAAGGAAGAAGGGCACTCATTATGGCTGAGAATCAATTTGATAGTGTTCTTGACGAGAACAGGAAATTCGCACCCCCGGCGGCGTTTACCGAAAAATCCCGAATCAACTCACTCGCGGAGTACGAGAAGCTCTACAAGGAGAGCCTCGAAGACCCCGAAGGCTTCTGGGGCAAGGTCGCTTCGGAGCTCCACTGGTACAAGAAGTGGGACAAGGTCCTGGACGAGAGTGAGGCTCCGTTCTACAAGTGGTTCGTCGGTGGCAAGACCAACATCTGTTACAACTGCGTCGATCGCCACGTCGAAGCCGGTAACGGCGACAAGACCGCCTTCATCTGGGAAGGCGAGCCGGAAGACCGGTCCACGCTTACCTACAGCGAACTCCTCAAGGAAGTCCAGGTCTGCGCCAACGCGCTCAAGAAGCTGGGTATCAAGAAGGGCGATCGTGTGGCCGTCTACCTGCCGATGATCCCCGAGCTGGCCATTACGCTGCTCGCCTGCGCGCGCATCGGCGCCGTCCACTCGGTGATTTTCGCCGGGTTCTCCGCCGAATCGATCAAGGACCGCGTCCTCGACATGGAAGCCAAAATGGTTGTTGTGTCCGACGGCGGCTGGCGTCGAGGAAAAGTGCTGCCGCTGAAGGACATCGTCGACGAAGCAGTCAAGGACATCGATTTCGTCGAGAGCGTCCTCGTTGTCAAGCGGTCTCCCGACCCGGAACCGTATCCGTGCACGATGAAGGAAGGGCGCGACCACTGGTACCACGACGTGATCAAAGAAGTGCCGGCCGAGTGCCCCGCCGAAGAGATGGACGCCGAAGACATGCTCTTCCTGCTCTACACGAGCGGAACCACCGGCAAGCCCAAGGGCATCATCCACACGACGGGCGGGTACATGGTGTTCACGTACCTGACGACCAAGTACGTCTTCGACATGAAGCCCGAGGACGTTTACTGGTGCACCGCCGACATCGGCTGGGTCACCGGTCACAGTTACATCGTCTATGGCCCGCTCAACAACGGCGCGACAGCCGTTATTTTCGAGGGTGCGCCCAACTGGCCGGACGAAGGCCGCTTCTGGGACATCGTCCAGCGCTACAAGGTCTCGACGTTCTACACCGCTCCGACGGCGATTCGCGCCTTCATGAAGTGGGGCGACCAATGGCCGAACAAGTATGACCTCTCCAGCCTCCGTCTGCTGGGTACCGTCGGTGAGCCGATCAACCCCGAGGCGTGGGTGTGGTACAACAAGTTGATCGG
>CBDVDJ010000732.1:0-1723 GCA_965372695.1 uncultured bacterium | reverse complement strand
CCTTACCTCGACCAGGACGCCTGGGGGCGCGAGAAAGCGCTCGAGAAATTCAGCGCCGATATGAACGAGTTCAAGGTCTTTTTTGAGACTGACAACCCGTTGCTGCCCGGCGGCGTCACCAGCGATGCTGTAGTCCGGCGATATCACGATGAACTCGACCGGGCGTTCTCGATCGCCATCACCGGCCATTCGCTGGAGATGGGCCAGAGTACCGCGGAGGGCCGCCGAATCGCCGACAAGGCCAGGGAAATCGTCCTGGAAGAAGTCATCCTCGCGTACAACCGCACTTTCGGGCAACAGCGGAAAAAGGACACAACGACCTCGTTCGCGGTCAACGCGCGGGGGCAATTCGTCCGCTGGGCGATAATGGACGAAGACCGTAACGCCACGAGCAGTGAACGATGGCGATCGGTTGGTTATGCGTTTCTTGAACTGCTGGCCATGATCGAGACCAACCGGGAGTACTCTCGAAAGCGCTGGGAAAACTCGGCGCTGGTCTGGATACCGTTGCAATACGCCCTGCGCTCCGGGCAGCACAACAGCCAGGAGGAGATCGACGGACTGATCGAACGGGCCGTGATACAAAAATTCACGCCCGGCAACAATACATGGTACCTCCGCGACGAGCAGTTCCAGTACGAATACCACCGAATGGTCCAGGACGCAGAGGACTACCATATCCTGTGGATACACGATTACAGTGGCGTCAACGACCAGGGTAAACCGGACAAGGTCGGCTTCGAGCAAACGAAGAGCTACCTCACGGCCATGACGCGACGGGTGCGCGAGTATGACACCACCGGGAAACTTCCCGTCTACATGATTGCAATAGACCAGTTCTATTGGGAGGTTAACAAGGGGCGGATCTGGTCGGCGCTCCTCCAGGATCCCCTGGGCTACAAGCTGAAGCTCGGAGAAAAGAACTACAAATGGATGGAGGAGGAGATTGCCGCCCTGCAGGACGATCTGCGCACTGCGGTCGCCGAATCACACCTTCTTCAGAGTTCCGCCGGGCAGTACGGGCAGAAATGGCTCAAAAACCAGATCAAGGTGCATATCAACATTACCAATCCTCCCGACCCGACGTTCAGGAGCCGGCAGGTAATTCCCCTGATCGGGATTGCGGACAACGTGATGATCGATCACCGGAAAATATCGTTCTACGACATCACCGAGAAGGACCCGTATCGTGGGATGGCGATTTATACGGGTATGGGCGTTGGCGAGCACTACAGCGGCCCCACGTGGGAGGACCGCGCGCTCCTCGTTCAGGGCCCGGCGATTCTCGACCTCAAGTACGAGGCAAGGGATTTGTTTCTGAGCCAGGGGTTCACCGAGGATGAGCTGCCGTATCCCCTCAGGGTCTTCGAAAAGCCGGGAAACTACGATGATATCGTTGCCGGGCGGGCAGCCCCGATCGGCGGCCGTGTCAGCCGTGCCCTGCAGGTCCACAACCTGACGGGCTACGCCCCCAAGCGGGTGGATGTGGCGAAGGCGATTCTCTATACGTTGATGCCAAGTGGGTCACTCATCAAGACACCCGATTCGCTCTGGAGCAGCATGGTGTGGGGCTCGATGCTCGTCGGGAGCGCGCTACGCGGGTGCAAAATTGTGGTAATCTCGCCGGCGATCGCTGCGGCGCCGAGCTCGGGCTTTCCGCAAATGTCGCGGGCGCAAGAGTTGATGGAGCGCCTGATGATCGTGCGCGAAATCCTCGGCGACC
>CBDVDJ010000731.1:0-1724 GCA_965372695.1 uncultured bacterium | reverse complement strand
ATATCCCGGCCAGGCGGTGGTGCCGTATGTCAACTCGCGCGGCCAGTACATCAATAACGAAGTCTGGTCACCGTCCGTTCCCTTCAGCGGCACGGGAACAACCGTCGAACTGGCGTTTGACGTCTATCGCGAACTCCCTCTGAACGCCCTGGTGTTCTTCGTCTGGCACGTACGGTCATTGACCGACGGGTGTCCCGGCGCCTGGCAGGATTTCAACTTTGTCTATTACGGCGCCGGCCCCGACTGGAACCGTTCGCTTTTTTCCATCGGTTCTCTGATAGAACCCGGTGCCAGCGATCTCCAGGTCGGTCTCGGCGTGGTAGACATGTGCCCGTTCTGGTGCGGTATCTACGGTACAGGGGAATGTCACAGCCACTCGCCGCTCATCGACAATGTCGACCTGTACCGGATCGACACCCACGGCCCGGTGTGGGCCAACCGCGACATCGACATATTCCAGGACAACTTCGCCACCGACGGCACCCTCACCGGGACGGTACGCGTCGACATAGCGAACAACACTAACAACTGGTCGTCGTCGCACAACATCATTCCCGGCGACTCGGCCGTGGTGTCGGTCGAAGACCCCGACAATGGTCTCAAGCTCGATCCGTACACCGGCACGGCGTCGGCGGTTTATTGCCTCGTTTCGGTGTGGCCGCAGGGACAGCCCGGCAAGCGCGGCGCCGCGCTCACGGAGGACGCCATACGATTTCCCGTGGTCGATTCGCTGAGTTACAACGGCGACACGTGGTTCGTAATTCGCTGTGATTCGACGAAAAGTTCTCAGGGGTACTACAACCCCGTATCGAGGTTCTGCATCGACTTCAACGACAACCTCTTCACCCCCGGCGACACGGTGTGCTTCGTATTCCGCGCGGACAGCGACGCGCCGTCGACAGGCATCACCTACTGGAGCCGCGCTACGGGGACGACGAATGACCTCGGAGAGGCGTTGTCCAACCCGATGGAATTTACCTGCCTGCCCGCCGGTGGATACCTCCGGGGAGGGTCCATCCTCTACTGCGACGACTTTGACGGCCGCGGCGCGCAGCCGTACTTCGAGACCGCGTTCCAGATGCTGGGGATCGACGACCTCGTTGACCGCTACGATACCCGGGGTCCCTCCTCGGTGCAAGGGAACAGCCTGGGCGGACGTGTCGTCGACGTTTATCAACAGTTGATCCCGTGTTACCGGTATATCATCTGGAATACCGGGAACCTGTCGAGCGGAACGATTGGTGACGGTTCGGGCAGTCCCGACTACGCCGATGACGCCACCGTGCTCTTCACGTTTCTCGACAACCATCCGCAAACTGGCGGCCTCTATATCAGCGGCGACGACGTCGCCGAAGAGATGGCGACACGGCTGAACGGTACGGGGATCATCCAGCTGCGAACATTCATCAACTACAATCTGGTAAACAGCGATCACACCGACGCGAATTACCGGGTGTCCCCGCTGGTCATCGGCGAGCCGGGATCGATGTTCACCCACGGCCTGGGGCCGGACTCGCTGGTCGCGTACGGCGGGTGTCCCTTGATCAACGACTTCGACGTGCTCGCTCCCACTGGTGCCGCAGAGAAACATATGAATTACGACGGCTTCAGCCTCGCGAATGAGGGCGCCGTCCTGGCGCAGAAGACGACCAATTCGGTTGGCACCGAAATGGGTGTCGTGTTGTCCGGTTTCAGCTACCACTACATCCGGGACGCTCGGCCCA
>CBDVDJ010000730.1:0-1725 GCA_965372695.1 uncultured bacterium | reverse complement strand
CCGGGATTGAGCTGGCGATGGAAGTATTCGACGACATTCCCGCCTTGAAGAGGTACGTCTCGGGACAAAAACGCGACGGGAGGCAGGTCGTGCTCGTGCCCACAATGGGCGCCCTCCACCCCGGCCACGGGGCGTGCATCGAGGCGGGCCGCGAACTCGACAACGCCACCCTGATCGTCTCGATTTTTGTCAACCCGGCGCAATTTGTACCCGGAGAGGACATGGACCGGTACCCCCGGACACTGGCGGCGGACCTGGACCTCTGCCGCGATTGGGGAGTTGACGCCGTATTTACGCCCGCGCTGGAGGACATCTATCCGTCGAGGCAGCGTACCTGGGTTACGGTGGACGAGCTGACGGAGCCGTTGTGCGGACGGACCCGGCCCGGGCATTTCGTCGGGGTGACAACGGTGGTGGCCAAGCTGTTCAACATCGTCCAGCCCGACGCGGCCGTATTCGGCCAGAAAGACGCCCAGCAGGCGCTGGTGATACGCGAAATGACCGTCCAGCTCGACATCCCGGTACGGCTGCACCTGGCCGCGATCGCGCGTGAAGACGACGGGCTGGCGCGAAGTTCCCGCAACGCCTTTCTCGATCCGGACGAACGACGCCGGGCGTCGGCAATCAACGGCGCCCTCGTGGCGGCTACGGAGAGAATCCGCGAGGGTGAGCGGGATCCCGCCACCGTCGCCGCCGGCGCCATTCGCCACATGATCGACGGTGGCGTCGACGACGTGGAGTATGCCGAGTTGAGGGGGGCGGAAGATCTTTGTGCTTTGGACACGATCGAGGGTAAAGTTATACTGGCAGTAGCGGCCCGGGTGGGCGGCACGAGGCTCATCGACAATGTGATCCTGGAAGTAGCCGGAGACGGTTCGGTGGCCCGGGCCATGCTGTACTAGCGGGATCCGGGCGACAAGCGAGAGGCAAACACTACGAATATGAACACAGCAGCAGTGATACTGGCAGCCGGACAGGGGAAGCGGATGAAATCCGACTTGCCCAAGGTGCTGCATACTATCAATGACCGTCCGATGGTTTCGTATGTGATTGATTCGGTCCGCGGTTTTTCCGACGGCAAGATTATTCTGGTCATCGGTCACCAGGCGGATCTGGTGCGTGAAGCCGTGGGAAGCGAGGGGGTCGAGTTCGTCCTCCAGGCAGAGCAGCTCGGCACCGGACACGCTGTCATGCAGTGCGAAGATTCCCTGGCGGGCTACGAGGGCACCGTGATGGTACTCAACGGAGACGTTCCGAACCTTCGTACCGGGACCCTGCGCGATTTTGTCGCGTTTCACGAAGACCAGGGGGCCGCGGGCACCGTGTTGACCGCCGTTTTGCCGGACGCCGCCGGGTATGGCCGGATCGTCCGCGGGCAGGACGACGCGCTGCTCCGGATCGTAGAACACAAAGACGCGTCTCCCCCCGAACTCGAGATCAGGGAGGTCAATTCGGGGTTGTTCTGTTTCGACAAAAATTCGCTGTTCGATGCCCTGCACGGCGTTGACACCGACAACGCCCAGGCGGAATACTACATCACCGACGTCATCGAGCTGATGCACGCCGGCGGGCAGAAGGTCGCCGCGTTCCGGGTGGAAGACGAGAACGAAGTGTCGGGTGTCAACAACGTGGACGAACTGGAGGCCATCAGGCGGCGGTTCGCAGAGCGGGATCGATGAAGCACCTGTACGCACCGTGGAGGTCTGTTTACCTGATGAGCGAAGT
>CBDVDJ010000729.1:0-1728 GCA_965372695.1 uncultured bacterium | reverse complement strand
CCGGACACATCGCCCGAAGTTCGCTGCGCCAGGGGGGTACACCGCCGTTCTCTCAGCGACTCCGTCGCCAGGAGCGCCGCGATGACAGGGCCCGCGCCGCAGGCCTCGCTCCGGCCGGTCTGGACCGCATCGTAGAGAGCGTGCGCGTCCATTGTTTCGAGAACCCTGCGAAACTCCCCGTCCAGCCGCCCCGCGCTGTCGGCGTCATGGAAGTGCGAAAGGTCCGTGCTCGCCACGATGAGTACGCCCGGGTCCGACGCAAGCGTTGCGAGCGCGTCTCCCAGCGCGGAGCAATTGTCCCAGCTCTGGTCTCCCATGACCACCGCCACCAGGCCGAAATTGTCCAGCGCGCGTTGAAGAAAGGGAATCTGGACTTCCAGTGCGTGTTCCTGCCGCGCAAGGTGCGCCTGTTCGTGTCCGTGATCCGAAATGATCACGTGTGAATTGACGCCGGCCAGCCGTCTCGAAAAATCTTCCGAGACATTCACCAGACCCAGCGGCGTCTCGTACCCTCCCCCGCCGTAGACGGCACTGTAACCAAAGTGTTCCACGTGTGAAGGGCTCACCACGACGACCGTGTGTACATCGAGTCCTTGCGCGCACCGATAGCCGTACGCCGCCACCTGCCCGGAATACCGGTAGCCCGCGTGCGGCGACACGACTGCGCGTATCCGGCCGCGGGGAAGGGCGGGAGGGTCCGCCGACGCCATCATGGCGTCAATGTCGCGGGACAACTCGCGCTCTCCGCGAGGATAAAAAAATCCGGCCACGGTGGCTTTGCGGATTCGTTCTGGTTCGCTCATGAGTCCCCCTGTGACCTGCGGGTCCGGAGCTCCTCGAATCGGCCGATCGTCTCGTCGAGCGCATTCTTCTCGACGGCCGCGATCACGCCCGAGTGTCCGCTCGTTGCCGCGTACTCGCCGGGGATCACAGCGGCTGTCAGGCGGTCTACCTCTATCCCGGCCCCATCGAACAGCGTAATCCGGATCTCGCCGTTTGACAATCCATACGAAGCGGCCTTCGTCGCGTCGGGTTCGATCACGCGCATGAATTCGAGGTTGGCGAGGGCCGTCAGCGCGAAACCGACGAGGGGCTGATCCACCGGCCCGAGGGCGGGGTTGAGAAAACCCCAATCGTTGCCCGGCCGCACCAGGGTGAGGTTGAAAGACGGCGATTCCAGGACGATCCTGCCCAGACGGATCCCCTTGAAGTCGACCATGCGGCGGTCGCGCAGGTCGGACACCGACTGCCTGAATACGTCGAGAACCGTCGTGTCGGTCAGTACGTACCGGTATTCTGTATCCTCTCCGAATCGTGACCCCGCGTACACCCGGTTTTCCAGGCGGCGGCCGATGGCCACTTCCTGGCGAGAGCCGTCGTTCAACTCGACCGACACAGAATGCGGTGGTATGTCGAGCGGCCCGACGACCGGTACTTCCGCGAGCGGAACGAATTCGTCGGCTCGCAGGCCGCGAAGCCGTCGGATAATTTCTTCCACTTTACGCGTTCGTCCGCGGACGGTTTCTCCGGCCGTCTCCGTCGTCCACGAATTGTTTTCGTCACGCCGCCACGTCACCGAACTCCCGGGCCAGGACACGGTAAATCTCGCGACCGACGCCGTCTCGAATTCAGTGAGTTTCCGGTTCCGGAACGTCGATAGTTCGCCCAGGGAGTAACGGCGCACACCCGTCGGTATCAGAAGCACCGACGAGTCACCCCGGCGCCGGG
>CBDVDJ010000728.1:0-1728 GCA_965372695.1 uncultured bacterium | reverse complement strand
ATGACGAGCAGGATCGGATTGCGTTCGCCCATGAAGAACTCGTTGACTTCGCCCTTGGTCGGCGATCCATCGCGGTCGTCGTACAGCGCGACTTTGAGCATTCCCTTGACGCACACAAAGTGGTCGGTCTGCACCTTGTGGTAGTGCCACCCCTTCACCACGCCGGGGTAGGCGACGGTGAGGTAGACCTGCCCGACTTTCTGGTAGAACTCGTCGTCGCAGCGGAGCATCTCCATGAGGTGGCCGCGCTCGTCGGGGATCACTTTCAACTGTTTGACTTTGACTCCATCGATCATTTCATTTACTCCTCGCCGCGCGTCGGGGCGCGGCCGCGGCCGAACGAATCGTATTTGAATCCGTTCGACTCCACACGTTCGGGTTTATATACATTTCGGCAGTCTATAAAAACGTTTCCCTTCATCAGGCTCGCGAGCCGTTCAAAATCCAGCTCGCGGAACTCGTTCCACTCGGTGACGAGTACGACGGCGTCGCTGTCTTCGGCGCAGTCGTACGCATTCTTGCAGAACTCCACCGGCACCGGCGATTCTTTCCTGAAGTTGTCCATCGCAATCGGATCGAACGCCTTGATCGTCGCCCCGCCCGCCGAGAGCGCCGCCACGATGCCCAGCGACGGAGCCTCGCGAAGATCGTCCGTGTTGGGCTTGAACGACAGGCCGAACAGCCCGACGGTTTTTCCCTCGATGCCGTCGAGCGCGGCGGCGAGCTTGTCCATCGTCCGGTCGACCTGGCCGGCGTTGAGGCCGTGGACGGCGGCGATGATACCGGGTTCGTAGCCTTTTTTGCGCGCGAGGTGGATGAGCGAGCTGACGTCCTTGGGGAGACACGAACCGCCGTACCCCACGCCGGCGTGGAGGAACTTCGAACCGATGCGCCCGTCGAGGCCGACGCCGCGGGCGACGTCGTCGACCGTCGCGCCTGTGCGCTCGCAGATCGCGGCGATCTCGTTGATGAACGAGATCTTCGTCGCCAGGTAGGCGTTGCTCGCGTATTTGATCATCTCGGCCGACTCCGGGGTCGTATTCACGATCGGGGTCTCCAGCAGGTAGAGCGGACGGTAGACGTCCTTCATCACCTCGCGGGCCCGGTCGCTGTCGGCGCCGATCACCACGCGGTTGGGCCGCATGAAGTCACCGACCGCCGCCCCCTCGCGCAGGAATTCCGGGTTGGAAACGAAGTCGAACTCGGCGCCCTCGGGCGCGTTCTCGCGGATAACCGCGGCGACCTCGCGGGCCGACCCCACCGGGACGGTGCTTTTCTGGACGATCACCTTGTAACCATCGAGGTGACGGGCGAGGTCTTTGGCGGCGGAAAATACGTACGACATATCGGTGCTGCCGTCTTCGCGCGGCGGTGTGCCCACGGCGATGAACACGACGTCGGACACGCGGACACCGTGCTCGAGGTGGGTCGAGAACGTGAGCCGCTCGGCGGCGACATTTCGCTTCACCACGTCCTTGAGACCCGGTTCGTAGATCGGGATCTCGCCGTCGTTGAGCGTCTGGATGCGCGACTCGTCGATGTCGACGCATTCCACCTTGTGGCCAAAATCGGCCAGGCAGGCCCCGCTCACGAGTCCCACGTACCCCGTTCCGACGATGCATATTTTTGACATTCAGAATCCTCCGTTGCGGCTCCACCCCCACCAGGGAGAGGCCGTTCACTATTTATACAATATCAATTTGATTTTGTGTCTTCCGAATCACCAAG
>CBDVDJ010000727.1:0-1730 GCA_965372695.1 uncultured bacterium | reverse complement strand
AGAGGCCCATGCGGCAACCGCTTCGCTTGTAATCAGCTTGAGAGCTGGTGCGTACGAGTAGGCCAGGAATACTCTCGTTATGGTATGAGTATAGACCCGCCGCGATTCGGATGTCAATACCAGCAGGTCGATTCTTTTCGGTAAGTTTATACGATAGGGGCGGGGGTTATTACGGTTTACTTCAAGTCATTCCTGAAGTCGCGAGCGTCGATATACGCGCCCGGCCCGGCAACAAAAAAAGCCACTAAGTGGCTTTTTTTCAATGATTTCTGCACTTCTGATCCTGATGACCCCGTCGATCTGTGGGAGGGGAGGAGAGCCGGTGTTCCCGGTTGTCGCGTCCGGCCGAACGGACATCAGGGAACACCGTGTCACTCTACCTACGTCTCAACCACCAGAGCAAATCGATAAGGTCGATCCGCATGATGGGCACCCCCTTGTGGGAAGGAGTATCGGATTCAACCTGCTGCAACACTATGTTCGGGATCAAACCAGTGCGGCATTTGCAATTTCCGTTCCCCGGCGGGCCGGGTACGGCATATTAGCGGGGGGGGCGTCTGTTATCTTATTTTATGGCAGGCAAATACGACTGTTATATCATCCTGCTGCTCGCCCTCGCCAAAGGCCAGGACGTCCTGGAACAGTGCGGAATGCAACTCGCGGATCGGCAAATTCCTGTTCGCTACCAGGAAATCAATGAGCCGTTCTTCGCCGTATTCCTCGCCGCCGGCGCTCATCTGCTCCGTCACCCCGTCGGTGTAGAGGACGAGCAGGTCACCGGGATCGAGTATGACCGCGCCCTCCCGATACACCTCGGCGTCACGGACCCCGAGGATCATTCCGCCCTGTCCGAGGCGATCGACGTAGCCTTCCTTGATCAGGAGGGCAGGGCAGTGACCGGCGTTGGAGAATTTGAACCGGTTGTTGCGCAGATCTATGACGCCGTAGAAGAACGTCGCGAAATGCTCTGGATTGGCATTGCCGGCGAGGTAGGCGTTGAGTTCGTTGTTCAGATCGGCGGGGGCGAGGCCGTCTCTCACGGCGAGATTCCTGAAGATGGCCTGCAGCGACGACATCAACATGGCGGCCGGGATCCCTTTGCCGGCGACGTCGCCGATAGCGAGGGCGATACGGTGTTCATCGATGGCGAAATAATCAAAAGTATCGCCTCCGACCTCGAAAGAACTGACCATCTTGCCGAAGATATCGATCGCGGGGTGATCGGGTGGCGCCGGGGGTACCAGCGAGAGCTGGATATCGCGGGCCAGCATGACCTCGTTCTGGAGGCGCTCCTGTTCGATGGACGACTGGAGGAGTTCGGCATTCTGCAGCACCAGCGCCAGTTGCTCGGAGAACGTGGCCAGCAATTCCGCGTCGGTGCGGCTGTACACGAGACCGGATTGTTTCTCACCGAGCAGGATGATACTGAGAAACTGGTCGTGCGCCACGACCGGCACGCACACGGCGAGGCCGGGCAGGCCGATCACGCGCTCCGATTCACAGTCCAGGCTGGGGCGTTCCCACGAGGGATCGAGAAACTCCACCTGGAGCGGCGTGACGTAACGCGAAAAGTAGCGCCCCAGAAACGACTGCAGCGATATCGTCTCCGGCAGATCAGGCGGACACTCTCCTTCGCGACGGAACAGGGAGAGCTCACATCCTTCGCCGCGTGCGTAGATTGCGATCCACGACGTCTTGAACAAACCGTTTACGCGCCCGACGAACGACTC
>CBDVDJ010000726.1:0-1732 GCA_965372695.1 uncultured bacterium | reverse complement strand
CCTGTACCTCCTGGAACGGATCCGGGATGAGGCCCACAGGTTTGCAATTTCACACCATAAACAACTGAGAGAGAAGAAGATAACGAGGTCCGCCCTGGACGAAATACCGGGGGTGGGGCCGGTCCTCAAGCAGCGGTTGCTGAGGGAATTTGGCAGTGTGGCCAGGATCCGCCAGACACCCGTAGAGGTCCTTGCCGGCGTCAAAGGCGTCTCCTTGAGACTGGCGCAAGCCCTAAAGGATGCAATAGCTTAGAGTTGTCAGGCGTGGTATGCTCTTGACAAGCGCCTTTCCAGATTTTATGATTCATAGGTAGAAGGAATAGCGCCCCTGTGCGCGGAGGGCATGCCTTCCCGATTCGATATTCCCCCCCCACCGAGCTCTACAATTATGAACGAATTACAAGGCCTTCGGGCCAACCAGGAGGTTGACTTTTGAATTCCTTCAGCCGTTTGTTCTTTCTGGGCCTGCTCCTGGCGACGGTCGTCATCGCCGCATGTGAGGACAACCCCGTTCCGCCGCCGCCGGATCCGCCCGCGCAGATATCGGTCAAATACAGGCTCACGTACAATTCCGACATCGCTGACACGGTAAAGGGGCTGCAGAGCGACGACGTCTTCGACATCATCGTCGACAGCCAGGACCGGACATGGGTGGCGACCCAGGCCGGGGTCTCCCGGTTCCGCGGCACGGCCGGTGACGGAAAGTGGGATCAGAACAATGAATTGCCCAACCCGAAATGCCGGTCTCTTCTCGAGCACAACGGCACGCTCTGGGTCGGCACCTGGGGTGGCGGCGTCGCGACCCACGAAATGACGTCCGGGATGTGGTCGAAACTCAACGTCGACAGCGGGCTCGTCAACGACATGGTTGCTGACATCGCTGGGGTGGGCAACACGATCTACTTCGGCACCAACGACGGCGCGAGTATTTACACCGACGACCCGCAGCTCGATCTGAACGACAGATGGGAAACGATGCCGGTGGGCCGGTCCAGCGACGGCATTCTGTCACCGTTCGTTTCGGTCGTGCTGATCGCCCAGACGTCGACCCGGGGGCAGGAGGTCTGGTTCGGGCCGCGTGTGGAAGAATTGATTCAGTTCGGCGACGAAAACAACCACGGCATTACCGTGTTCCGCGAGGGATTGTCGCAACCAATCTACTACACGATGGTCAACTCGGGCCTGACCGAACCGAACATCAACGACATATATTTCGATGAGTCCACACAGCTTTTCTGGGTGGCGTTTTCCACGATGGGGCTGGCTTCGGTCGACGTCGATGCGAGTACGTGGACTTACTACACGCAGGTCGACGGATTGCCGAGCGACGTGATCTACTCCATCGCAAAAGTCGGAGATGTGCTCTGGGTCGGTACCCAGAGCGGTGTCGCGAAAATGCAATCCAACGGCACATTCCAGGGCTTCGGGAGCAACGGGGGACTGCCCGGCGATCGTGTCCGCCGCGTGTTTTCGGATGATCCGAACGAACTGTGGTCGGGGTACATCGGCCAGGGCGCGGCACTCCTCGATCCCTGATCCGCCTCGCACAACTATTACGAAAGCGGGCACGGCCTCACGGTCGCGCCCGCTTTTTTTTCGACGGCCTGATATACGGATGGCGGCTACTTGATCTCGAGGGTCTTGGGGAAGCGCGTCAGGTTCTTGTAGCCCGTCCTGGTTACCACCACCGTGTCTTCGATCCGCATTCCACCAATCGGCCAGTAGTACAGCC
>CBDVDJ010000725.1:0-1734 GCA_965372695.1 uncultured bacterium | reverse complement strand
GGCGTCGACATGATCGATCCGTTCCTGGCGCGCTCCGCCGGAGAACGACGCGCGTATTTCACGAGACCCTGGCTCGACGGATTTACCACCGACGGGGTGGCCCGTTTCCGGCCGGAGCTCGACGGCGTCGACAGGTGGCGGTTGCTCGTAGCCGACTCCAAAGGTGACACGGTGGCGAGCTTCGGCGGCAAAGGTAAACCGCCGAAAGAAATCGTGTGGGACGGGCGTTCGCTCGACGGCTCCCACGTTGCGCCCGGCCTGGTGTATTCGTACGTGCTCGAAGCGTACGATCGCGCGGGAAACAAACGAAACTTCGTCGGCGAGGGGTTCAAGCTGTCTTCCTACCGCGTAGACGGTGAGGACGGACACGCCATGATGTTCTCCGGCGCCGAACTCGAGCAAACCACGTCGTCCTACGGTGATGTGGTGCCGACGCCGGCCATCCTCCTCGAAATCGCCAGCTGGGTGAACCAGGACGAGGACCTCGGGTCGAAGGCGCAACTGGCGCCGCTGCTCCTGGGCGACCCGCTGCGCGTGCGCACGGTAACAATCGTCGAGCCCGACGCGGCCGCGCGCGGATCCATCGCCGTCGTCGTATCGCGCTGACCCCGAAACTGCCTCCACAGTTTCCAACCGTCCCTGAAAAAGGGCGGCGGCCCGGCAAGACAGCCGGGTCGCCGCTTTTTTCGTTCCCGCGCCTCTAACTTATTTAGATTAAACAGGTTATATTTTGCTCCCCGCTGGACAGCAGCCTTCTTCAGGTGTTATCTTTAGTGGATCAACAGACCAACAATTCCTGAAAATATCGAGTCGACGAATGGAGGAGCTATGAGATATCCGATCTGTTTGCTGGCGATTCTGTTCATCTGTTCCGCCGCGGCCCCCGTGGCGGCCGATACCTGCATCAAACAGAAGCGTCACATGGACGAGTACTACTACGGGGGCATCATTACCCCCGAGGAGAACAGCGAGTACGAGATGTGGATCGGTGGCAAAAAGATGGCGTATATCACCGAAACCCAGATCATCGTTGTGGACGTCGAAAACGGTGTGCTCAAGTTCGCCAACAAACGCGATTCCACCTATGTCGAGACGGCGCTTCCGTTCGATTGGACAGATGTTCTGGACGAGCAGACGGCCGACTACCTGGCGCAATACCGGACCGAAGGCGTGGTCAAGGAGACGGGCGAATCGAAGAAGATCCTCGGCCGCGACTGCACCTGCTATCTCGTCGAGACGTGGGTCGAAGACGGTGGTCAGCGTTATAACGAGCGCGAGGAACGGGTCTGGCTGACGACCGATCTCGCCATCGACTGGGAAGCGTACGCGAAGATCAACAGGGCCGGAATGTTGCTGCAGAACTTCGACGAGCCGCTCGTCGAGGCGTTCCTGGCGGTCCCGGGAATTCCCCTGCTTATGGAAGCGGATGTGTACCAGCAGGGCTTCAGCGTTGATCTGGTCGAATCGGTGATCGATATCGTCGAGGCGCAGCCCGGCCTGGACGTGTACTCGGTGCCGGCGTATTTCACGAAAAAAGACAAACTCACCATGGCCGACCTGCGCGACTAACCTGACGACAATAGGGAGATCGACATGAAGAACACGAACAAGAGCCGGAGGATATTCCTGAAGAGCACGTTGACGGGTCTGGCCGGCGCGGCGGTGCTGCCCGCGGTACTCTCGCAGGAAGCGAGCTCCCTGGGAGCGAGTGCCGGAGAAGCGCCGCCGAAGGGC
>CBDVDJ010000724.1:0-1738 GCA_965372695.1 uncultured bacterium | reverse complement strand
CATCGAAACGGGAACGATCATCCAGATCCGCGACATGCCGCCGCCGTCGGGCGGAGGGGCGTTCTTCGGAGAAGGGGTGGCCGTCTGGGGAGACACGATCGTCCAGCTGACCTGGCAGCGCAAAACCGCCATAATTTACGACCGCGACACCTTCGCCGAAATCGGCCGCTTCCACTACCCGTCCCAGGGCTGGGGGCTGACCCACGACGGTTCGCGCTACATCATGAGCGACGGTTCGAGCACTCTTTACTTCCGCGACCGCGACACCTTCACAGAACTGGCCCGCGTGCAGGTTATCGACGAGAACGGTCCCGTCAACGTCCTGAACGAACTCGAGTACATCGACGGCCTCGTCTGGGCCAACCGCTATCAAACCGGCTGGATCGTTATGATCGACCCGGCCACCGGCCACGTTCGAGGCCGGTTCAACCTCGGCTCCCTCGGCGACCTCCACCGCGGCGTCGCCAACGGCATCGCGTGGGACCCCGCGAATGACCGGCTGTTCGTCACCGGCAAGCTCTGGCGGAGCGTCTACGAAATCAAGTTGACCGAACAATAAGAGCGCCTGCTACGGACCGTGGCGGGCTATCAGCGTGGCGGCAACCATGATGCTGAGATCCGCCGCCGCGTGGGAGACGAGTGACACGCCGAGACCACCGAAACGATGGTCGGCGAGCCTCCACAGCCACGACGCGGCGGCGAGCACGACGAAACTCACCGCGACCCAGACCGGCCCCACGAAGAGCCACAACACCCCGACGTGGTAACCCGCGAACGCGACGTCGCGCCAGTCCGGTACGGGCCGGCGCGCACCGGCCCAGCCACCGCGCCAGAACAGTTCCTCGAGGACCGGGTGGACGGTGGAATAGTATCCCGCGAACAAAAGCCACGAAGCGCCGCCGAGACCGAATTCACGCAGGCGCGCGTCCAGTCCCGCACCCGTGGCATCGATATACGGCCACAGCAGATAGAGTCCCGCGCCGGCGAGCGCAGCGGCGGCCGATGCCGGCAGCGCGATCCAACTCCAGCCCGATTGCGCGCGCAGCACCGGCGCGCGCCAGCCGGTGATCGACAGCACTACGACGATGCCCAGGTGATAGAGAAGAATGGCCGCCCACGCGCTGCCGAGCGCGAACAATCCGGCGGCCACCGCGGCGTACGGCACAACGGCGGCGGCCATCGAGGGGGTTCCTGATCTCATCCGTCGGTTCGGGTGACCGTTCGCTGCAGGATGTCGAAGAATTCGTCGGCGGGAACATCTTCGGAGCGCGCCAGTTCCCTGTAGTTCGAAAGCGCCGTGATCGCGGCAGAGAAGTCTTCGTTCACCGTGTGCAGCAACGCGAGGTTGAAGAAGAGTTTGGGATCGTCCGGCCGCACCTCGGCGGCGATTTCGTAGTGGAACCGGGCCAGACGAAGGTCGCCCGTTTCGAAATAGAGGTTGCCTACATTATAGTGGGCTTCGAAATGACGGGGGTCGGTTTCGAGCGCGTTGGTGAAGCAGTTGAACGCCTTGCCGACGCTGCCCTGCCGGCATTCGATAACGCCGAGGTTGTTGTACGCGTCGGCTGCGTTGTCGCCGGCGGTGATTGCCTTCCAGTATTTGTCGGCGGCCATTCCGCTGTCACGTTCGTCGAGTGACAGCGCTTCCTCGAACGGCGACATCCCCATGGGAAACGCCACCACTTTCGATTGCCGGGCGCGGCCGAAACCGATTCCGTCGTCACGCTCGGGAGGACGG
>CBDVDJ010000723.1:0-1739 GCA_965372695.1 uncultured bacterium | reverse complement strand
TGTCGTCGAACACGTCACCGTCCCCCATGGTGACCATGCCCTGGATCATCGCTCCCGGAAACAGCTCGTTCCCCCCCCACGTCACGTTCCCGACCGTGTATTGCGTCCCCTCAACGATAGTCAGGTAGAGGTCGAGGTCCTTGCCGTCGTCCGAGAACACCAGATCGGTGTCGGTGATCTTCGCGTCGAGAAAACCCCAGCTTCGATAAAGGATCAGTATGTTGGCCTTGTCCTGCTCGAGTTCCTTCGGCTTGAAATCCGCGCCGCGGAGCCACGAATCGGTCCGGGATTTCATGACCCCGCGCAGTTGTTCGCTGTCGAGCGCCTGTATGCCGATAAAATCGATGTGCTTGACCGAGACTTTCTGGCCCTCTTCGATGACGTACAACAACACGCGGTTGCGCGTTTCGGTGTCGGTCGTGAATGAGTCGATTACCGACACCCGGTAATAGCCCTTTTCCTTGTAGAGGTCGGAGATCGCATCTTTGTCTTTGTCGAGTATCGCCGGTCGAACGAAAGTACCGTTGGTGACGATTATGACCTCTTTGAGGTCATCTTCGTCGACGTGCCGGTTGCCGGCGTACTTGATTTCGTCGACTTTCGGATACTCTTCGACCCGCACGACCACCCGCACCGAGTCGGGCGAAGTCGTGTCCTCCCTGTACGCCTGAACAAACTGAAACTGCTTGGTGGCAAAAAGCCGTTTGAGGGCCTCCTGGAACTTGTTGGCCTCGTACAGGGATCCCGGCGCGATCCGGATCACCCGCAACACTTTGTCGGATGATACCTGCCGGTTACCGGTCACCTTGATTTCGGTCATATAGGGGCCCGCCGCCCGCGCAGCCGGGGCGAGGAGGAGGAGTGCGGCATACAAAAAACCCACGCCGAGCGCGCAGGAATACCAGCCGCGATTTGCTAACTTACGCGTTTTCATATAGCTACCATGGAAAGCCGTGTGCATGCTAGCATAGCACCCCACCCCTGTAAATAGAAAATACCCCTGCGCCGGCGCCAGGGGTATTTCATAACTGATTTTCCGACAACACGTTGCAAACAGGGGAATCTGCGCGCTACTGCGACGGGTCCTTCTCTTTATTAGACACCAGATCAAACTGGAGGTTCCCGTTCTCAATCTCCACGCGGACCGTCGCGTCCCCGCTCATTCCCTGCCTGAGAAGCAGCTCACTGAGCGGATCCTCGAGGTAGCGTTGAATCGCACGCCGAAGCGGCCGCGCGCCCAGCGCCGGATCGAACCCTTTGTCGATGAGAAAAATCTTGGATTCGGCAGAGAACTCGATTTCCATGTCGAGCACTTTCAGCCTCTCGCCGAAATTGCGCAGGAGGATTTCGACGATGTCCGTCATGTCCGATTTTGCCAGCGGCCGGAATACGATCGCGTCGTCCAGGCGGTTGAGGAACTCGGGATTGAACATCTTCTTCATGCTCTCGAGGAGCTTTCCCCGGACGCCCTGGAACTGCGCCTCTCCACCCTCGTGCGCGAATCCCAGAACCTTGCCCGAACGCAAATCTGCGGCGCCGACGTTCGACGTCATAATGAGCACCGTGTTGCGGAAATCAACCCGCCGCCCGTAGTTGTCCGTCAGCTGACCTTCCTCCATCACCTGCAGAAGGATGTTGTACACGTCGGCGTGAGCATTTTCGATCTCGTCGAGCAGAATCACGGAATACGGCTTGCGCCGGACTATCTCGGTGAGCTGTCCGCCCTCGTCGTAACCGAC
>CBDVDJ010000722.1:0-1750 GCA_965372695.1 uncultured bacterium | reverse complement strand
GCTTACCTGCCGACAAGAATTGCCGAATTCTACGAACGCGCCGGCTCGATGGAAACGCTGAACGGCGATAACGGCTCCGTTACAATTATTGGCGCCGTGTCTCCGCCCGGCGGCGACTTCTCGGAACCGGTGACCCAGCACACGAAGCGCTTCATCCGCTGCTTCTGGGCCCTCGACCGGCACCTTGCCAACGCCCGGCACTATCCCGCTATCTCATGGCTCGACAGCTACAGCGAATATCTCAGTGACATGGTTTCCTGGTGGGAGCGGCAAATCAGCTCCGAATGGCTTGCCGACCGGACGGAAATAATGGAGCTGCTCCACAAGGAAGTGCGTCTCCAACAGGTGGTCAAGCTGGTCGGCCCCGACGCATTACCCGATACGCAGCGATTCGTTCTGGAAGTGTGCACGTTGTTCAAGAACGCGTTCTTGCAGCAAAATGCCTACGACAAGATCGACACCTTTTCGACCATTGAGAAGCAGGCGAAAATGTTGCACATTATTGTCACCTACTGGAAGCGGGGCTCCGAGGCGATAAAGAACGGCGCGATACTTGCCAAATTGAGAAAAATGAAAGTACATCAGGACATAGTGAAAATGAAATTCACCATACCCAACGAAGATCTTTCCGGCCTCGACAAGATCGAAGCCCGCCTGGAGCGTTCCATGGACCAAATGGAGGCTTTATATGCCTGAAATAGAAAACAGACGGCTCCTGTCCGGACGTGAGTATATCGGCGTCGACAAGATCGACGGTCCCCTGATATTTGTCAGCAAGACGCACCCGGTGGGATACAGAGAGCTAATCGAATGCGTCGACAAGCAGGGCAAGGTGCGATTGGGCATCGTGCTGGAATCATCGACCACGGCCGTCGTCGTGCAGGTGTTCGAAGGGACCGCAGGCCTGGACCTTCCGGGCACGCGGATACGTTTTTCCGGAGAGCCGCTCACCATTTCAGTATCGAAGGAGATGCTGGGTCGTGTATTCAACGGCCTGGGACACGCAATCGACGGAGGGCCTCCCCAGCGAAGCGACCTGCAACTGGACGTCAACGGAATGGCGATCAACCCCACCGCCCGGCAGTACCCGCGGGACTTCATACAGACCGGCATTTCCGTCATCGACGGGATGAACACCCTCATCCGTGGGCAGAAACTTCCCATTTTTTCGGGTAACGGCCTGCCGCACAATGAGCTTGCGGCCCAGATCGCACGGCAGGCAAAAATACGGGGAACCGATACGGAGTTCGCCGTCGTCTTTGCTGCGATGGGAGTCAAGCATGACGTGGCGCGGTTCTTCACTCGCTCTTTCGAGGAAAGCGGTGTGCTTGAAAACGTAGCGCTCTTTCTGTCTCTCGCGGACGATCCTTCGATCGAACGACTGATTACGCCGCGAACCGCCCTGACCCTTGCAGAGCACCTGGCGTTCAACGAGGGTATGCACGTACTTGTCATAATGACCGACATGACCAACTACTGCGAGTCCCTGCGCGAAATATCCACCATCCGCGGTGAAATACCGTCGCGAAAAGGATACCCCGGGTATCTCTACTCAGACCTTGCCGAGTTGTATGAACGCTCGGGGATGATTAAAGGATACCCAGGCTCGATTACGTCGCTGCCCATCCTCACGATGCCGAACGACGATATATCCCATCCGGTGCCCGATCTGTCGGGATATATCACCGAGGGTCAGATCGTGTTCGAGAGAGAGATGGACGGTCGAGGGATTTTCCCGCCGGTCGCGGGG
>CBDVDJ010000721.1:0-1766 GCA_965372695.1 uncultured bacterium | reverse complement strand
CAAGGGCAACATCGGCCGCTACCAGCGCCTGCCGACGTTCCTCGAGCTGTTCGGTAACCGGGGCACCGTCACGGGAGACGCGGACCTGCAACCCGAGGTCGGGCTCAACAGGGACGTTGGCGTCGTCGTGACTTTCGGCCGCCGGGGATGGCTGCGGAGGCTCTACCTCGAGACGGTCTACATCGACAACGAGGCGACGAATCTGATTCTTTTCTTTCCCAACTCGCAGCAGACGACGAAGCCGGAAAATATCGGCTCGGCGAGAATCAAGGGGTGGGAGTTCTCGGCGGCGGCCGCTATCGGCGCGGGGCTCGAGCTGTCGGGCAACTACACGCTCCTCGATACGGAGGACACGAGCGACATTCCCTACTACAACGGAAACCGCCTGGCGGGAAGGCCGCTCCACGACGCGATGGTCGTCGCGTCGTACCGCACGCGGCGATGGAAGCTGTCGTGGGAGGCGCACTATATCGGCGCCAATTATCTCAAGCGCGCCAACATGAGCGAAGAGGCGGCGCGCAATCTCCACAGCGCCATCGTGCAGCTGTTCATGCCCCTGCCCGGGCTGAGTTTCACCGTGGAAGCGCGAAACGTCACCGACGAACGCGCCAGCGACGTGAGCGGCTTTCCGCTGCCGGGCCGTTCGTTCTATACGACTCTCAGTTACAGAAGATGAAACCAAACAGGAAGGACCTCGGTATGCGTCTGGCAATAATAATAATGTTACTCCTGGTTTCGGGGACGGCATCGGCGGGACCGGAGTTCGTGTTCGTCACCACGACCGACTTCTCGACGGGATCGAGTTCGACGATCGCCCCCTTCGGGTCGTATCCCGTGACACCCAACGTCGCGGCGATCCACAGCGACGCCGTCGCCCGCTACTTCGACGGTCACGTCTACGTGATCAACCGGATGGGCGCCGACAACATCCAGATCCTCGACCCCGACAACGGCTATTCGACGGTGCGCCAGTTCTCGACCGGCAACCTGTCCAACCCCCTCGACGTCGCCTTCGCCGCGCCGGACAAGATGTACGTTTCGCGCGGCGAGTCGAACACACTCTGGATCATGAATCCGCAGACCGGCGCGAAGACGGGATCGGTCGATCTTTCGGCGTTCGCCGACGCCGACGGGCTGTGCGAAATGCAATACATGATCCTCACCGGCGACCGCCTCTTCGTCTCCCTGCAGCGGCTCGACCGGAACAACTTCTGGTCACCGGCGGGGACGAGCTACATCGCCGTCATCGACGTCACGACCGACACCCTCGTCGACGTCGACGCGGGTACGCCCGGCACGCAGGCGATCACGCTGGCCAACGCCGACCCGTTCAACGACATCCAGCTCGACGGCTGGTCGGGCGACCTCTACGTCCCGTGCGTGGGGTTCTGGGGCCTCCTCGACGGCGGCGTCGAACGCATCGACCCCGTCACACTGGCATCGACCGGTACGATATTTTCCGAATCGGCCGCCGGGGGCGACATCCTCGACGTGGTGATCGTCAACGACCACCTCGGGTACGCGATCATCCAGAACGCGAGTTTCAACACCGACCTGATCAGCTTCGACCTGACGACCGGGTTGAAAATCAAGACGCTCTACTCACCCGGCGCCTACGTCCTGCAGGACATCGAGCGCGGTCCGACGGGTGAGCTGTTCCTCAGCGATCGCACGCCCGTCAACCCGGGCATTCGCATCTACGACTCGCAGACGGGCACGCAGATCACGTCGAATCCGGTCGACACGGGACTTCCACCGTTCGACAT
>CBDVDJ010000720.1:0-1770 GCA_965372695.1 uncultured bacterium | reverse complement strand
CCGCGGTCCCGGCGCCAGAACGACGAGAGTGTCGACGGTGTTCTTGAGCTCCCGGATGTTGCCCGGCCACGAATACTCGGCCAGGCGGCGTCCCGCCGCCGGGTCGAGACCGCGTATCGATTTGTGGTGGCGGCGGTTCGAATCGGCGATGAAGTGCTGGATGAGTATGGGTATGTCTTCTTTGCGCGTTCTCAGCGGCGGCAGGAAGAGATTGACGCCTTTAAGCCGGTAATAGAGGTCCTGGCGAAACGATCCGTTCCGGACCGCCTCCCCGAGACGGCGGTTGGTCGCCGCGACGACCCGGACATCGACGTGGATGTTGTCCACGCCGCCCACGCGGGTGAAATCGCCGGATTCGACGACACGGAGGAGTTTGACCTGCATGGCGGGACTCGTTTCGCCCACCTCGTCGAGAAAGATGGTACCGCGGTCGGCCCGTTCGAACATGCCCGCACGCCTCGCGACGGCGCCGGTAAACGCGCCCTTCTCGTGGCCGAACAGCTCGCTCTCGAGCACACCCTCGGCGACCGCTCCGCAGTTGATCGCTTCGAAGGACCGCTCGCGCCGGCGGCTGGCCATGTGGACGGCCCGCGCGACGACGTCCTTGCCCGTACCGCTCTCCCCTTCGATCAGAATCGGGACCTCGGTGGGACCGACCTGGAGGACCGCTTCGACGACTTCCTCCATCTCGAGCGAGCGCCCGACGAGGCCGCAGTCGTGTTTGAGTTCGACGAAGCGCATGCGGTGTCTCATCCCGGCTTCGAGGAGCGGTTCGTCGAGGGGTCGCGTGTGGTACTGGTCGACCCCCTCGCTGTGCTCGTGGATGAGGAGGTCGTCGGCCTTGGGGCCTCCGATGACGGTCACGTCGACCTCCGGCGCGGTGCGCCGCACCTTGCGGACGATCGCCAGGTATCCGGCGCCGGTCACGGCCTCGTCGAGGACGACGATCTGCGTGTGATAATTCAGCTCGTTGAACAGGGCGGACGTCTCGTCGACCGCCCGGACCCGCCATCGCGCGATTCCTTCGAGCGACTCGACAATCTGTCGCACTTCTGGATCGACCGACAGGACGATCATATGTAGCTTGTTGTTATTCAAGTAAGTTACCTCACCTGGAATCTAATTGCGGCATGACAATTTGTCAACGGGGATCTGGCGGCGGCGAGCGGCCGGGCGGCCAGGGTTCTGGCCGCCCCCCCGAGGGGGGGGCGGGATCAGGTGAGATCAGGGATACGGGAAGACTTCTGGTGCTTTCCGGGTACGTTATACTCGTTCAACTTGTTTCGAAGGGTCCTGACGCTGATGTCGAGCGTCTCCGCCGATCGGGTCCGGTTCTCGCTCTTGTCCTTGAGCCGGTTGAGAATCATCAGCTTTTCCATCTCGCGGATCGTCCCGAACCGGAAGGCCCGCTCGACCAGTGAGAGCTGCTCCTCGCGTTCGTTTTCGAACCGGAAATGGTCGCCGTCGAGATTCGCCCCGGCGCGCAGAATCGCCGATCGCTCGATAACGTTCCGCAGCTGGCGGACGTTACCCTCCCAGTAGGCGTTGCAGAGCTTTTCGATCGCCGCTTCGGTCAACGAGATCGGCTCGGTATTGTACTTCGCGGCGAAGACATTGATGAAATGGCTGATCAACAGCGGGATGTCCTCCCTGCGCTCCCGGAGTGGCGGAATATCGAGCGGCGCGACATTGAGACGGTAGTACAGGTCCTCACGGAATCGCTTCTGGCGGGTCTCCTCCTCGAGGTTCCGGTTCGTCGTCGCGATGATG
>CBDVDJ010000719.1:0-1771 GCA_965372695.1 uncultured bacterium | reverse complement strand
TGCCGACCGCATTCTCATGCTCGAACACGCCGTTTACTCCGTTATCACACCCGAAGGTTGCGCGGCGATTCTGTGGCGGGACCAGGCCAAGGTCAAAGAAGCGGCCGATGCGCTCAAGTTGACGGCAGGGTACCTCCACTCCATCGACGTCATCGACCGGGTCGTGACGGAACCGCCGGGTGGCGCCCACCGGGATCCGGAAGGCATGGCCGGCGAACTCAAACGGGTTCTATACGAGGAACTCGACTATCTCGAGCGCCTGGACCACGACAAACTCCTCGAAAACAGGTTGAACAAGTACAGGAATATCGGTTATTTCACGGAAGAATCGTCTTGACACTCAGAAGTGTTACAATGTATTATCTTGTTGTCCTTAAAGAAGTTTCCAGATGCCAGCCCACCCCTGTATCCCCTGTGTCAAGGAGCGCTTACCAGTGATCAAGCCCGAGTTGCTCGGCATTCTCGCGTGCCCGAAATGCAAGCAGAAGGTCCGGTTGCAGGACGACGGGAAGTTCCTGGTCTGCGATGAGTGCAAGTTGAAGTACCGCGTGAACGACCTCGGGATTCCGATCATGCTGATCGACGAGGCCGAACCACTCGTTTCATAGGGAGCCCCCGATCGACACATTGCAATCGGTTTGAGCCACGGTTGACCGATGGATGACCGTTATCCCCTTTACTGAAAGACCGATGCCATGTTGAGAATGCGTTCTTTTTCCATGCGCCTGTCGGCGCACCTGCCGGCGCACCTGCTGGCGCTTTTTGTGCTGTTCGTCCTGGGCCAGGGCGACGCGCCCGCGTCGGATCGCCTGTCGTCCGGCGAGGACGGACCGGTCGTCCTCTCCGAGAGCAACGGTGAAATCGATCTCTGGATCGACCCCGTTCTCGACAGCGCCGACCCCCTGCCGAAACAGCGCTTCTACGTAGCCGTCCCGCCGGGGGCGTCGGTCCGCGTTCGTGCCGAACGCGTCGGCGGCAGTTTCGAAACGAGGGATATACTTCCCGAAGAGATGCGCCTGTTCGAGGAAACCGACGAGCAGGGCAATACCCGCTTCCCGCGCGAATTGTTCCCGCCCGATCCCGTATTCGTTTCCGATCCGTTCGTGTTTCGCAACACGCGCGTGGTGGCCGTCGACTGCTACCTGCGCCAGCTCGACCCCGTTTCCATGGAGGCGCGGGACTGGACCGGTTATCGCGTCGTCGTGCGTTACCCGCCCGCGGGCAAAACCGTCGCCCGAAAGTACGCAGACCCCGTTCTCTCCGACCTGGTCGTCAACCGCGACGTGTTCCCGGGGCCGGATCCGGCCCTCACGCGCAGCGCCGGGGAGTCCGCGGCGGATCCCCGGTTTTCGAAGTCGATGAACTGGATCAAGGTCGAGATCGGCCGCCGCGGAATTTATGCCATCAACGGCGGCGACTTGTCGCAGGTGGTACCGCTCTCCCAGGTCGGTGACCCTTCGACGTTCCGGCTGTTTACCGGCAGCGGGTTCGAGGAAAAACGGGACTTCACGGATCCGGCTGCAACGTGGCGGCCGGGCAACTGGATGCGGGAGGCGGCGATATGGGTCGAGGGCGAATCCGACGGCGTTTTCGACGTGGGGGACAGGATCGTGTTCTACGCCATTGGAGCCGAAGGCTGGCTCGACCACTTCGATCCGGCGGCCCCCGACACCGTATATTACCATCACGGCCGCGATACGAAGAACTACTACTACCTGACGTGGGAATCGTCGTTCACCGGCGCCCCGTTGCGGATGGCGGAATCGCCTTC
>CBDVDJ010000718.1:0-1782 GCA_965372695.1 uncultured bacterium | reverse complement strand
CGCTCATTCGGGCGAGCTGTTCCTCGACCTCGGGTACCATCCGGCCGTACTTGTCTATGAACGCCTCGGCGGCATCGTAATCGCCCAGCGCCTGGATCATGCATAGTTCGTTCGTCATCGAGCGGACCGCCCCGGGCATCTTGTCGAGGTTTGCGCGGAGACGTCCGGTGCCGTCGACGATCTCGATCGCGCCCTTTTCCCTCATGTAGTTGAACTCCATCATGTTGGCCTTGCCGTGGGCGCTGGTCGCGCCGAAGCGGATCGCGCGAAAGAAACCCGGGAGGAAGTTCACGTACGCCTTCATCTCGTGCTCCCTGGAGAAGTAGCCCTGCTCCACCAGGTAGGCGGTGTTGTACAGCCCCATGATGTCGGCCTTGGCTTCTTCGATCGCCGAGTAGAGTGTCTTGAGCTGCTTGTTGACCGTCGTTCTGGTGCCGTCGGCGAGCGTGATGTCGCCCGGCCCCAGGCCGTGTGAGAGCTCGTGCAGGAGCACGTTGCTGAAGAAAATGTCAAAGTCGATCATATCGCGCTGCGACTCGTCGAGTATCATGTCGGCGATCGGCACCAGGATCTGGTCGAACTTGGCGCGGTTGAAATTCTTGAGCATCACCTTCTTGCTGCCCTTGGCCGCGCGAACACGTTCGTCGTTCGGCAGGTTGAACGCGATGGTCTGAACGCCCGACTTGCTGTCGCCGCCGACGAAAACGACGTCGACGACGCTGATCGGCGACTCGCTGCCGCGAGAGAGGTTCTTGTGGTCATCCGGGATGGGCAGGTTGCGTTCCATGCCGGGCAGGAAGTCCTTGAGGTCGGCCAGACGCCGGCTGTCGGCGGGATTTCTCACGGCGATAAAAGCCTCGAAGGCCGCCTTGTATCCGAAGAGGTTGTCTTCGTACACTTCGTACGGCCCGATAGTGACGTCGATGATGTTGTCGCGGACATCCATCCAGTCCATATCGCTCTGGAAATAGTCGTTGGTCGCGAAAGCGGCCGCTCGGCTGCGCAAAAAAACAGCCAGCGTCGTGTAGTCGATGACTTCGCCGAACTGGGTGGCGTTGGACGGGTTCGTCAGTATGTCGGCCGCTTCGTTCATCAAAGCGGCGGCTTTGTCGAGCAGCGCCTTGTATTCGCCGCTGTATGGCACCGCGGTCAGTCCGCCGCCCTCGCGCCGTATACACGTGAAGTAGTCGCGGAACGCGCCGGCGTCTTCGGGGTGACTCGCGATCCAATCGTCGAATTGGGCCGTCGTCAGTCCCTCGGGGTAGAAGTTGGCTCCCGGCGGTTTGGGCAGCGAGCCGATGAACGGAGCATCCTCATCGAGTCGATCCCAGGGACCGAAGTTGATGCGGAAGAAGTGGTAGAGATCGTCCATCAGTTTGCCGTCGGCGCCACCTTTCTTCGCGGCTTTCGCGAGAAGGTCGCGCATTTCCACGTTGCCCGACCAGACCTGGCGCAGAAAAATCTCGTCCATGATACTGCCGGCCTGGACCAGTTTGACGAGAGCATCCATCTCGGGCTGCGACAGCACCGACTTGTCGACGGGTATCTCGACCCGGGCGTATTTTGCGATCTTCTCTTCGAGTTGCGCCGGGGTGACGTGCTGCTGGATGTCGATTCCGGACTCCTTGCTCGAAGTCATCGCGGGAGACGCCGCGGACAGGACCAGAATCGCCGCCGCGACGGCGAGGAGTGTGCGTCGTGCCATTGTAAGCTCCTTGTAATATAGCAGTTATGGTGCATGGGGTAATGCGCCGCCCGGGCGGCGCACCGGTAGATTATCCC
>CBDVDJ010000717.1:0-1790 GCA_965372695.1 uncultured bacterium | reverse complement strand
CTTGCCGTCGTGCAATACGAGGTCGCTGCGCAGGTTGAACGCCCATCGCAGGCCGTCGGCAGACACCTCCGGTGCAGCCGCGACCAGGCGCGGCACAGAAACGTCATCCTGCAGGCGAAAAAGCCCCTCGTAGATCAGCGACACCACTTGCAGATCGGCCTGGCGCATCGCAAAAACGGGGTCGAGCGTGAGCGGCATCTCCGTCAACGTCGCGCCGAGGCGGATGGGAAACCTCGTCCCGCCGAGCCGGAATCCGCGCAGGTACTCGAACCCGCCCGAAATGATGTTTTCGGCGAACAGGCGGTCTTCGGGAAACGCGAGCCCGCTGAAGGTAGTGAAATCGCTGTAAGACCAGGTACCATAAATCGCGAACTGTCTCTTGAACTGCCACAGCCCCGAGACGGTCAAGCGCTCGGGCAGGAGCGTCTGCTCCGAGTAGTTCAGGTCAGAGACCGGGTTGGTGAACCGCTCGCGGACCTCCGTGTCGTACTCAACCTCGCGCTCCCACATCATACCCAGCGAAAACCCGCCGGGTGGCTTCAACACCAAACCGGCGCCGTAACCCGTCCCCCTCATATCCCACGTCTGCGTGCTGTTGGAGGAATTAAACGTCGGATCCTGGAATATGATGTCCCATCGGTTTTCGTAGTTTCCCCGTTCCACCGAGACGTAACCGCCGACCTGCAGGTACCTGGCGATGTGTACACCCGCCGTAAAGGGAAAGGAGATCAACCCGCCCGATCGATTGTAGAACTGTCCGAAGCTCTCGCCACCCTCGGTCTCGTCCTCGAAGAGAAACGCGCTGGCCCCATTGTAACGCCCCTTGTAGCCCAGCCCCAGGGACAGTCGCGACATGATGGGTACGGCGAAGGAGAACGACGAAAAAGTAAAAGAGGCGTCCGTCTCGGTGAATTCTTCCGAGTGGCCGCGGTCCGACGAAAAATAAACGTTCGCGGTAAACGTGAATTTACGGATGGACGCCAGCGTCGCGGGGTTGTACTGGAGCGAGAGCGAGTCCTCGAGTAGCTGCATGTCGCTCCCCAGGCTGGTCGCACGGACGTCTCCCGACCACACGCGGTCGCCGAGAAACACCAGCGCCCACTTCGAGTCGGCCCGCGCGTCTTTCCAAACCGAGCCCCCGGCCAGGGTGACGGCGACCGCCAGCGTCAGCAATATGCGTTTCGCTGCCCTCACGGTTATTCCTCAAAATCCGCGGGAGTGGAATAGGTGACATATACTCTCGGTCCCGGCCCCGCGCCATCGCTCGCGTAAAACTCGGCCTGCTGCACTTCGGCATTCTCCGGAACAAACCGGAGCACGAATCCGTTGTCCTGTAACGTACCCGCCAGAACCTGCAACAACACGTTGGTAATGGGAAGCTCGAGTGTCACGGCGACCTCGTCGAGTGTCGCCTCGGTGATCAGCTGCCCGGTAAGAAAATCCGCGGACGAAGGATCTGGCGATTTGGGCAGATAGAGCAGCACTTTCTGGTTCGATCCGAACACAGTGCCGGGCACATAGGTCAGCACGAGCTTCGCCTGGTGTACCGCGGAGCTGTCGTCGATCTGTGAGAGGTCCACCGGGAAATGAATGCGGCGGACGAAGCCGTCGGAAATGACGAGGTTGTCGGTTGTCGCGGTCGGTCTCGTATAAATCCCGTCGGCGGCCATGGAGTAGTTCGTCTCGGTATCGTCGGTAAACCTGACTTCGACGAGCGGCGGCGTGTCACCCGTGCGGGAATCAAACCCGGCGAGTTCGTCGCCGGTTTCGGCGTATACGATCGCGATGCC
>CBDVDJ010000716.1:0-1791 GCA_965372695.1 uncultured bacterium | reverse complement strand
GGCCGGCGCTTTTTTATTGCCGCCCCCCACTACTCACCCTCACCCAGACCACCCAGGTTTTCCAGCGACTTACGGGCGCTTTTGTCGTCGGGATCGAGCGCCAGGGCCGCTTCGAATTCCGCGCGCGCCATATCGAAGCGCCCTTTCATCTCGTAGAGCATCCCCAGCCGCCAGTGCGCGTTGGCCAACGTCGCCTGCCCGTCGGCCGGTGTCGTCCCGAGGTATTTCTTCAATGCGGCGATCGAACGGTCCAGATCGATCCCTCCCGAAATCACACCCGTGCGCCCGATCTGGTAGAGCGAGTTGGTCGCCTCCGGGTCGACCTTGAGCGCTTTTTCGAACGCGGTGAACGCCCCGTGGTAGTCCTCGGCTCCCTGATACATCATACCGAGCGAATACCACGGCGCCGCACTCTCGGGATCCGCCGCCGCCGCCGCTTTGTATTCGGCGGCCGCCTCGCCCCAGTTCCTGTCCTTCTTGTAGATCTCGGCCCGGAACATGTGGCCCCGGAACGGATCCTGCTCCACGATGATGTCGGCCTGCTCCCTCGCCCTCTCCGGGCTTCCCCCCACCATCGGCGGCGCGTTGAGCAGGAACCCCGCCAGAAACAACCGCGCCTCTACGTTGGACGGGTCGAGTTCGACGGCGGTGTCGATATGCGTCTTCACCTTGCCTACCAGCTGAAAGGCGTTCTCGCGCTGGACCTTGACCACGTACGCCGTCGCCGCCCAGTAGTGAACATTCGAGCTGTCCGGCGCCAGCACCAGCGCCTTCTCGATCCACTCTATCGCGGCGTCGCTGTCGTCTTCGCGGAGCGCGATCCGAGTCATGTAGACCAGGGCATCGACGTCGGTGCTGTCTTCCTGGAGAACGCCCTCGAAGTACGCGCTGGCTTCCTCGTTGTTGCCTTCCTCGAACCATTCGGCGCCCGTTCTGGCGTCACCCTCCCCCCCAGCGGCGGATTCCGTCTGCGCCGCCGTTTTCGAGATACCCGCCACAACCATCAGCGCAACGGCGGCGGCCAGCGCCACCGCGAATTTCATCAATTTCATCTCAACCTCTCCTTTTTGTTGAGTCACACGAGTCGTCAACGCCTCGCCCCCCAGACACCCGACACGATCAGGACGGTCCCCGCCACGATCGACCAGTCGAGTCGCTCGTTGAGGAATACGACGCCCAGTGTGACGCCCACGACGGGTATTGTATACGTCACCATCGAGATCCGCGTGGGACCGATCGTGTGGAGCAGATAATAAAAGATCAGATAGCTGATGCCGGCGCCGAGAACACCGAGCCAGGCGATCGCCACCCAGGTCAGCCCCAACACCGGGAGTGTAAACGGCACCTCCACCGACGGCGCGACGATCCACATGACGGCGTCGGCCAGAAGCATCGTATAAAAGGCCTGGACGACCGGGGGAACTCCCCGGAGTTTCGCTCGGGCGTACACATTGGACGCGGCATAGAACACCGACGACAACAACATCGCGACAACGCCCAGCAGGATCATCCGCCCCGCCGTCGAATCCGCCCCGCCGCCGAATCCGCTGGCAATGTCCTCATGCACCAGCACGAGCACGCCGGCAAGCCCCACGAGCAGGCCGCCGAGCCGGCGCCGCGTAATCCGGTCGTCGTGCAGAAACAGATGCGCCATCACGATGGTAAACATCGGAACGGTGGCATTGAGCACCGTCGCGACGGCCGAATCGATGTATTGTTCGGCCCACGTGATCAGGACCCAGGGAATCGCCGTACTGGTCATACCCTGGACGAACAGCACCCCCCACATCC
>CBDVDJ010000715.1:0-1794 GCA_965372695.1 uncultured bacterium | reverse complement strand
CGGTCTCCCGGGCCGGATATGGCGGTCCGTGTTTCGCGGGCCTCTGCGTCCGCGCGACGACACCGACCGCAAGAAGATCGTTTTCAACCACCTCGTCCTCCATTTCCGGCCGATCCGCGTGCCGGAAAAGACCATTCGCTACACACACACGTTCGGGCTGGGCGGCATGTCGATGGTGCTGTTCCTCCTGCTGGCGGCGACGGGCGTTCTCCTCATGTTCGTCTACGAACCGTCGCCGGGGTACGCCCACGACTCGATCGTGACGCTCAACACCGACGTCTTCTTCGGCAAGCTGATACGGAACGTCCACTACTGGAGCGCCAACCTCCTCATCGTGGTCCTGGTCCTCCACCTGCTGCGCACGTATCTCAGCGGCGCGTACTTCGCCGCGCGGCAGTTCAACTGGGTGATCGGGCTCGCGCTGCTCTTCTGCGCACTCGCGTCCAACTTCACGGGCTACCTGCTCCCGTGGGACCAGCTCTCCTTCTGGGCGGCGACGATCGTGACGGCGATGATCTCGTACGTCCCCGGCGCGGGGCCGTGGCTCCAGGGGGTTATCCGCGGGGGACAGGAGATCGGGCCGGCCACGCTGGTCAACTTCTACGCCACTCATACGACCGTGCTCCCGGTGCTCATTATATTGATCATGGGGTTTCACTTCTGGCGGATCCGCAAGGCTCGCGGCGTCGTCATCCCCCGGTCGCCGGGTGAGGAATACGACACGGCGCCCCCGAGCGGGTTCGTGCTCACGCTCCCGCAGTTGCTGCTCCGCGAGCTGGCCGTGGCGATGATCCTCGTCGCGTTCGTCATGGTGATGGCGCTGTTGTTCGACGCGCCGCTGGGGGCGGCGGCGAACCCGGGCATGAGCCCCGACCCGGCCAAGGCGCCGTGGTATTTCCTCGGGTTCCAGGAGCTGCTTTTCCACTTCGACCCGCTCTTCGCCGTGCTGGTGATTCCGCTGCTGGCGACTATCGGGCTGTTGATGATTCCCTATGTGAACTACGACGAAGACACGTCGGGTGTGTTCATGGCGTCGCGCCGCGGGCGCCGCATGGGAGGCGTGGCCGCCGCCGCCGCGCTGCTGGTGACCCCTCTGCTCGTCGCGGCCGACGACAGGTGGATCGATTTCGGCGCCTGGATGCCGGGGATCTCGCCGGCGATCGCCAACGGGCTGATCCCGGCGGGAATCCTGCTGCTGGCGCTGGTCGCATTGTATTACGTGATGAAGAAGAAACTCTCGGCGACGAACAACGAAGCCGTCCAGACGATGTTCGTCCTGCTGGCGACGGCGTTCGCCGTGTTGACGGCGGTGGGGATCTGGTTCAGGGGGTCCGGGATGGCCCTGGTGTGGCCGTGGAACGTTTAACGACATGAAGAAGAAACACGAAAAGAAACAGGCGAACGACCCGGTCGCCGCGCCGCGAGAGAAGACGACGACCCGACGGTCGTTTCTGTGGCGGCTCTGGCTGGCCATCTGTGGTCTCGCGCTGGTCGAGTACGTGTTGATCGCGGCCGATTTCCTGCGCCCGCACCGGGGACGGGGGAGCGACGACGCCGGAATCGTGGTGGCGGGTCCGATCGACCGCTTCGAGCCGGGTTCGGTGACGGCATTTCCCGCGGGCAAGTTCTACCTCGCGCGCCTCGACGACGGCGGCTTCCTCGCCTTGTCGCGGCGGTGCACCCACCTCGGTTGCACGGTGCCCTGGAACGCGGAGGAAAACGCGTTCGTCTGCCCGTGCCACGCGTCGTCGTTTGATATCACAGGCGAAGTTCTCAGCCCGCCGGCGCCGAGGC
>CBDVDJ010000714.1:0-1797 GCA_965372695.1 uncultured bacterium | reverse complement strand
CACAGGCCGAAGCCATCCCGGTTCACCTACGGTGTAGTAGACGAAGTTGTAGTCGGTCCACGCGAGCGGACACCCGTCGATAATCGGCCGGATGTGCCAGACAAAAAACACGAGCGCGTTGACCGTCAGGTCCGAATAGACGTCGAACGCCAGTTCGGCGCCGACGCCCGATCCGGTCCACGGGATCAGCGGCGAACAGATCTCGTTGTTGACGTACTGTCCCCGTGCGTTCTCATAGGGAACCGCCGTCTGCGACGGAAAGCCGCCGCACGCGTACGTCGCTGTCGACCCCGTGAAGAACGACCATACACAGCTGAGTTTCGTATGGCACGGATCGATCTGCACCATTGATATCGCGGGATAGAGCGCCGAGAGGTCGCCGTATCCCGGCGCCACGCCACCTGTCCAGTCGTCGGCCACCGTGTCGCCGGGCAGTTCGTCCTCGAACGTCTCCGTCGCCAGGACCTCGCCGTCGACGTCACTCACCGTCACGCTGTCCACGATGAACGCGCCGTCGGTGTCCCACCAGCCGTCCTGGTCCGACCAGGCGCCGTCGGAGCGGAACCAGAAGCGGATCCGCAGCGAGCCGGTGTGAAGCGAGTCACCGATCGCGGTCGTGCGGAACTCGCTTCCCGCACCGTCGAACACGCCGTACCCGCCGTCAACCACCATCCAGTTGTCGTCACACTGGTCGATCTCGACCCGGGTGGCGTCGTAACCCGGCTCCGAGTCCCAGGCGATGAGGTAGTCGACCACCACGCCGGTGTTCACCGACAGGCAGCCGGCGGTAATGAGTCCCTGGTTCCATACGTTTCCGTAGCCGGGGAGCGTACCGTATCCGCAAAGATTCATGTCCGACGGGGTGGGACGCGCACCGCACCACATCGACTGGCTGCCCTCGAGCGCAACCAGGCTGCCGTACGATCCCCCCCCCAGGCCGGCGAAGTCATCGACGTGGACGTAGAGGCCCGTCTGCGCCGTGATGTCGACGTTCGTCCAGCCCTCCGCGACGCAGTTCGGCCCCAGGTCAAAGGAATAGTGGGCGAGAAAGGTCGTGTCCTGTTGAGCCGCCGCACGCAAGGCGCGGCCGGAAAGACCGGCGCCCCGCGGAACGGGGCGTACATCGGTGAATCTCGTGTTGTCGACAGCCGAACCATTCTTCGGCGTCTTTGCCCCTGCCGGGGCACAAAAAAACAAAGCCGCGGCAAAGACCGCGACCACTGTCATGGCAGTTCTCATGGTATCCCCCCATTTGAAGCAATCTGTGAGTCCGCGCACGTGGGGTCGACGGACGTCAACCAAATCGTGATCATTGTACAATAACAGGACCTTATTGTCCAGTTATTTACACAGGCACCCGACTGACGGGAAAGTTGGTGCGAAACGAGGAATCACCGGGCGCTGGCTTCCTGAACGAAGCGACGCCTGGCGTCGGCGTCGCCGGATGCCTGCACGCCTGTCCCTGGCGCTGTCGGCGCTGATGGTCAATCACTTGATCGACACCGACAAACCGGAAAGTGCAAGGATTCTTACCGCCATAATGGCGGTAAATAACTTGTCACTCGGGCCGGATCAACTCCCGGAGGCTGGGCGGCTCTATCCACTCGCCGCCGGTTTCATCCGCCGCTACCGACAGGGGCATCACTTCGAGGTAGTAGTACGCCTCGTTGGACACGCTGTAAACGTTCCCTGTCATGTACGGCCCGTGCACGTTGTGTTCGGGGCCGGGCGCGGCCGGGCGGGCGCCCGGGCACGCGGCGACGTAGATGCGGGGCACGTTGATCCGTGCGGTGGGCC
>CBDVDJ010000713.1:0-1797 GCA_965372695.1 uncultured bacterium | reverse complement strand
ACGGTGACGGACACGGAATCGCCCGGCAGTATTCCCGGGCTGCTCGAAGGCAGGATGTCATTTGCCGCGTCGGCACGCGCCGTACCCGTGATAGTGCCGTCGGATGAGAAGTTGTCCTGGAACAGATCGCGGCCACGTACCTGCCACGTCGGGCTGTGCCGTTTCATGCGGTACACCTCGACATTATCGAATAACGGTGCGTGACTATGGCACAGACCGTATTCGCCCCAGCACCAACCCGAACCACACAAGTCATGAACTCCGAGCGCGACCTGAATATGCGATGCGGCGGGATCGACGAATGGCCCCACGGAGAAAGTCGCCCGATACCAGTCCTTGGCATCGCCGTAATAAATAAAATTGTCGCTCGCCCAGGGGCCCGGGCAATTGTCGACGATGGATCGGACGCGCCAGTGATAAAAGACAAATCCTCTCGACATCGGCAGGTCGCGGTAAACATCGACACTCAACTCGAAAAATGAGCCCTCTCCCTCCAGGGATATCCACGGAGACCAGATTTCGTTTTTTATGTACTGATCTCGTTCATTGTTGTAGGGAACGACCTTTTGCGCCGGATAACCACCACACGAATAGTCATACGTCGAGCCGTTGAAAAAGCCCCAGAGTCCACTTGCGTTCCACCGGCACGGATCTTCCTGGAGCACCTGGGTACCGGGAAACAGGCCGGCGAAGTCGCCGTATCCGGGCATACGGCGCGACACCCAGTTACCGGACACCGTGATGGTATCACCCACCGTTTCCGCTTCGAAAAGTTCCGTGGGCAAGACGATTCCGGTGGCATCATGCAGAGTCAGGCTGTCGATGATCACGGCGCCGTCGGTATTCCACAAACCGTCGGCATCCGACCACGAATAATCAGATTCAAACCGGATCCGAAGTCTGATACTTCCTGTGTGCAGAGAGTCAGCGACGACGTGGTGCACGAATCCGCTGCCGATGTAGTCGTACTCGTGCAGTTGGACCCAGGTGTCGTCGCAGCGGTCGTATTCAATGAAGGTATAGTCGTAATTGGTCTCGGAGTCCCACACGATGAGAAAGTCGAGGGCAACGTCGCCGGCGACCTCGAGGCAGGTCGACGTTCGGAACTCCTGGTTCCAATCGTTACCGTAACCGGGTGGCGTGGGATATCCGCAGAGCGTCGCGCTGTCCGCATCCGGCCTCGCGCCGCACCAGAGCGACTGAGCGCCCTCTAACGGTGCCAGGCGGCCAAAATCGCCGCCTCCAAGCCCCGCGAAATCATCGACGTGGAAGTACAAGCCGGTCTGCGCGGTGATGTCGGCCGAAACCCACCCCTGGGGGGAAGGTCCGACCCCGTCGTCGAAGTCCCAATAGCCGAGGTACGTCGTGTCGAAGCCCGCCGGCACGCGCACGGGCCGGCGTACGAGTCCCCGATCGGTCAGCGCCCCGGGTACGGGAGACGCACTCGATTCGGTGATACGAGCGTTATCGACAACCCGTTCAACGTCTCTGGCGGTAACGATTGTGGCAAGAACAAGCGCAAACGTCCCAACGAGCGCTATCGCCCGATTCAGCCCGCTCATGATACTCCCTCCCTGCGGAATCCACCGTGGCATCAATTATAGTCGGACTTGCGGCCTTTTTTACCGGTAGCGGGTCCAGATTTCTTTTATATTCGCCCTCGTTTATCACTCCTGTGAACGCGGGACGAATCGGCTGACCAAACGAGGCCCTCACTTGAGCAGGACCATTTTGCGTGGTTCTGTAAATCCTGTAGTGATAAGGCGATAGAAGTACACCCCGCTCGACACTTCGCGG
>CBDVDJ010000712.1:0-1799 GCA_965372695.1 uncultured bacterium | reverse complement strand
GATGTAAACCCCACCCGTGAGCGTGTTGAGCATGTTTTTGATCGCGTGCTGGATGCCCGTCACCGCGCGTCCGACAGCCGCCTCCTGTTCGGCGCGGTTCAGTTTTTCCTGCAGGTCGATTCGTACGGTCATGTCCTTGCCGATGCCGATCGTTCCGATAAGGCGCCCTCCGGGTTCCCTCAGCCTTGTGATCGTCAACAGAACGTGTCGGATCTGTCCGTCGCGGGTCTTGAACCGCGTCTGCCAGTTGGTCACGTTATCGATGCCCTGGAGCCGGGCGATAGCGATATCCCGTTCACGCGCGTCGGCGAGGAGCAATTCGACCCTGCGACCGAGAACTTCATTCCTCGCATAACCGAGGGCGAGTTCCGCGCCACGGTTGAACGTCCTGACGATGTCGTCCCGGTCGATGAACAGGACCATATCGGCGGTGTTTTCGACAATGCCCTGCATGTGGTCGAGAGTCTTCAAGAGCTCCGTCTGCTGTTTCTGGATCCTCTCGGCCATGTTGTTGAACGAATCGGCCACGAGGCCGATTTCGTCGTCGCGCCCCACGGGAAAGCGGAACCCGAGGTCCCCTCCCCCGAGCTGCTCCAGGCCAGCCACGAGATGACGCAGGGGCCTGGCGATAATCCAGCGAAAATTGAGCAGGAGGGCGCCGATCGCGAGAACGATTGCCACGAGGGCCGAAAGCGCGAGTAGCAGTTTCAGGGCATTCATCGTCTGGTCGAGACCGGCGAGCGAGTAGCCCGTGTGGAGGATGGCGAGCAGCTCTCCGTCGTCGATGTGGGCGTGGCAGGCGGCGTTGCGGCATTCGGGTTTGTTGGTGATCGGAGTTACGATCTGGAGCACGTCGATACCCCCCGGCCCCGTGACGATCACGTCCAGCGGCGCCAGGTCGTCGAGTGGCTGCCGGCCGGTTTCGTGGCAGGCCAGGCAGAATTCGTCGCCCGGCCCGAACACGCCTTCACCGCCGGCGGGCCTCGACACGAGGACCTCGCCCGACGGGTGCGACACGAGACCCATATCCCCGAGCGCCGCGCGGCCGGTGGCGCTTCCCCCGATAAAGTCGATCATCCCGCAGCTGTCGCCGGTCAACATCAGTTTTTCGACACCGCTCGTGATCGACGCGGCGTTGAAATGCATGATCTCGTGGGCGGCCTGGAGCGTCGATCTCCTGCTGAGATAGTTCCCGACGTACCCCGTGGCAAGGATTACCGCGGAGACGATCACCAGGACCGCCACGCTCAGTTTCCACGCCAGTCGATTTCTTCTACGCATGATGTAACGCCGGCTAAATGCTTGCTGCCGCCCCGTGCTCGTCCTTCGGCATCAGGTGCTTGAGCATCTGGGATTCTCCGTGCACGCGCGCTTCGACCGGAACCATCGCCAGGTACTTGATGCCCAGCAGAAAAACCAGGCTTATGATTCCGAACACTCCGAGTGTCTGAAATACTTCGAAAATACTGATGTTGTATGTTGCTATTCCTTCGACGAGCGGCGAGCTCGTGATCTCCATCCCGGGAAACAGTTCGGGAGGATAAGATTCTCCCGGTATCACGATGAGGTATCGCTCGCACAGAACGCCGATCACGACGAGGACCGAAGAAAACACGATCCACCCGAGGGAGGTCCCCGTTTTTCTCTTGAAGAGCAATAGCGCGGGGATAAAAGACCCCATCAATATCATTCCTCCCCAGAAGAGCACGCTGTGATATCCCCCGAACAGGAAATAGAGCCCGGCCTGGCGCGAGTCGACGACGTACACTCGATGGAGGTTCTCGATCAGAATTACGTAC
>CBDVDJ010000711.1:0-1801 GCA_965372695.1 uncultured bacterium | reverse complement strand
GAAGATCACGACCCACCGATCGGGGGTCTGGTTGAGGTCCCGGATAGCTTTTGCAATGCGGTCGGAGTCTATCGTAGAATCCAGAACCGTAAAAAGGCTTTCGGCCACAACGGTGTTGTGGGGATAATAACTGCGCGCACGCTTGATGTCGACGTAGGTGTCGATGAGGTATATCTCGTCCTCAGACAAACTGAGCGGGTCTGTCCCGTCGCCGTCCTCGCGGTCGCAGGAACCGGACGCGAATATCAAAGCCGCGGCGAGACAGCTCAGAAGGATCCGTGTGGGGTATTTCTTACGGCAGGACAATAGTTGCAACCTCGCGGACAAGTGTCGAAAGTTCATTAGGTATAGCACAATCGGGCGGGCTGTCAAGAATGCCGGCCTGGCCGCGGCCTGGATTGCCGTCACCGCCTCCCTGATCATAACTGCCCCGCCCGCCCGCGCCGATGCGGGTGACGAAGCGTCGGACCGCAAGAACGCCTTCATCAACAAGATTATACTCTCCGGCAACGAAAACATTTCCAAAAAGGACCTCGAGCGGCAGATGAAAACGCGCGCTCCCTCCTGGTACAACATTTTCAACAAGCCCCGTTTTGACAGCAGGGTCCTTTCCAGGGACATCGCCCGGCTGGAGGGTTACTACCACTCGGCCGGGTTTTTCGAGGCCACCGTCGAGCTCGATCGGATGGAATACACCGAAGACCGCCGCTTCGTCGACATACATATCCTCATCGAGGAAGGCGAACCGACCGTGGTCGGGGCGGTCAGCTTTTCCCCGAACGCTTTGATCGACGAAGACGACCTGCGCAAGGGCCTGCTCCTCAAACCCGGCGAGCCGTACAACTCGTCGTATCTGGCCACCGACATTTATACGCTCGAGTCGAAGTACTTCGACAAGGGGTATCTCGCCGTCTCTATAAACGAATCCGTCGAGATCAGCGGCTACCTGGCCACGATCCAGTTCGACGTGATACCCGGCACCCAGATCACGATTCGTGACGTGGAGGTGTCGGGGAACGTCCTGTCCAAGGACGCCGTCGTCGAGAAGGAGATCGCCTTCGAGCCGGGTGACGTCTGCCGGCTCTCCAAACTGGTCGAGACCCAGCGGAACCTCTACGAGACGGGGTTGTTTACAGTGGTGGACATCAATCCCGAGAACCTCGACCCGATGGAGCGGACCGTCGATATTCATGTCCGGGTCCGGGAGAGAAAAGCCGCTTTTATCGAGGGTGGGTTCGGTGTGGGTAATATCCTGGGTGGCCGGATTTTCGGCCGCTGGGGGACTCGCAATCTCTTCGGGACGGGAAGAGGCCTGCAGCTGATGACCGAATACGGATTCGACCTGTTCGAGGGCGAGGAAATCGCCTTCAACAATATGCAATTCAGAAACAATTTCTGGCTGTACGACGCCAGGTACAGCCAGCGATACATCTTCGGGCTCAAGGCGCTGATGGAACTCAACTTTTTCATTCAACACGACGCCACCGTCGAGAACATCGAGGTCGACAAGGTCGGTGGGCAGATCCTCACGAGGCGGCGCCTGACACGGTATACCGACATGCTGCTCGGTTTCACCGACGAGTTCATCAAGCGCGAAGCGTTCGGGATCAGCGAATCGGACGACGAGTCACGGTTTATTACCAACAGTTACAGCAACGACCGCCGGGACTTCCTGATCAACCCGCGGACCGGTGTTTTTCGTTTTCTCCGTCTCAAATTCGCCGGCGGCCTCCTGGGGGGAGACAACGATTTTTCTACGGCCAACGTGTTCTGGCAGCGGTATTTTCCCGTCGCGGTGAGG
>CBDVDJ010000710.1:0-1822 GCA_965372695.1 uncultured bacterium | reverse complement strand
ATGTCTACAAACAGCAGGGTGGCTACGGCTCGCTCGACAAAGCCTTCGCGATGTCGCCCGATCAGCTGATCGAAGAGGTCAAGACCTCGGGGCTGCGCGGTCGCGGCGGCGCGGGATTTCCGGCGGGCATGAAGTGGAGTTTCGTCCCCAAGGACATCGACAAGCCCAAATACCTGTGCGTCAACGCCGACGAGGGTGAGCCGGGTACGTTCAAGGACCGCAAGATTCTCGAGTTCGATCCCCACGCGCTGATCGAAGGCATCATCATCTGCTGCCACGCCGTCGGCATCGAAACCGCTTACGTGTACATCCGCGGCGAGTACGACCGTCCGATCGCGCGCTTCCAGGCGGCGGTCGACGAGGCGTACGCCGCCGGCCTCCTCGGCCGCGACATCAAGGGGTCGGGGACCAGCGTGGACGTCGTCATCCACCGCGGCGCCGGCGCCTATATCTGCGGAGAGGAAACGGGCCTCATCGAGTCGATCGAGGGCAAGAAGGGGCAGCCGCGGCCCAAGCCGCCGTTCCCCGCCGTCATCGGCCTGTTCGGCTGTCCGACGGTGGTCAACAACGTCGAAACGCTGTCGAACCTCCCGTGGATCCTCAATAACGGCGCCGAAGTTTATGCAAAAATCGGCGTCGGACGCAGCACGGGCACGATGCTGTTCTCTATAAGCGGCATGGTCAAGAACCCCGGCGTCTACGAGGAAGCGTTCGGTCTGAACCTCTGGGATTTTATCGAGAGCAGCACCGGCGGTATGCTCGACGGCCACGAACTCAAGGCCGTCATACCCGGCGGCTCGTCCTCGCCGATTCTGACCGCCGAAGAGGCGCGCAACGTCTCGCTCGACTACGAGTCGATCGCCGAGGCGGGGTCGATGGTGGGTTCCGGTGCGATCATGGTGGTCAGCGACAAGATCTGTATCGTCAAGGCGCTCGATGTCGCCATGCGTTTCTACGCGCACGAGTCGTGTGGCCAGTGCCCGCCGTGCCGCGAAGGTACTTTCTGGTTGTCGCAGCTGGTGGCCCGCATCGAGCGCGGCGAAGGACACCCCGGCGATATCGACAAGATCGCCAGCATCTGCCCCAACTTGATGGGACGGACCGTCTGCGTGCTCGCCGACGCGGCGGCGATGCCGGCGGCCAGCTACATCGAAAAATTCCGGAGTGAATTCGAGGCGCACATCGAACAGAAGTGCTGCCCGTTGAAGGGTGCGGGAGTAGCGTAATAATGAGCGTCAAAGTCACCATAAACGGCAAAGAGTACGAGGCGAACGACGGCGAACTGCTGATCGATCTCTGCCACCGTAACGGAATCGAGATCCCGCACTTCTGCTATCACCCCGGCCTCGGCCCCGACGGCAACTGCCGCATGTGCCAGGTCGAGTACGTGACCGACCGCGGCAGCCGCCTGGGGATTTCCTGCAACGCCGTCGTCAACGACGGGATGGAAGTCCTCACCGACAGCGAAAACGTCAAAAAGGCGCGGGCGTCGGTCGAGGAAATGCTGCTCTTGAATCATCCGCTCGACTGTCCGATCTGCGACAAGGCGGGCGAGTGCACGCTGCAGGACTACTACATGGAGTACGACCTGCAGGACGGCCGTCAGGATTTTGAACGCCACACCAAGGAAAAGGCCAAGGTCATCGGCCCGACACTCATACTCGACCAGCAGCGCTGCGTGCTCTGCGATCGCTGTGTGCGGTTTCTGCGCGACGTGGCCGGGGAAGAGCAGCTCCACATCGCCGGCCGTGGCCACGAAGCGTACATTACGACGTTTCCGGGCAAGGAAGTGACGAGCCCTTATTCGCTCAACACCGTCGAC
>CBDVDJ010000709.1:0-1832 GCA_965372695.1 uncultured bacterium | reverse complement strand
GTCGTTGGCGCTGAAGTCCTGGTCGAGCACCATCTTGTCGGGGCGCTTGATCCAGCGGGTGGCGGCGGCCTTCGGCGACCCCCAACCCTCCCAGTGGACGGTCAGCTCGCCCTTGGCGAGTATCGTCTCCCAGGATTTGAACGCCTTTTCACCGCCGATGGCGTCGAGTGATTGTTCCAGCAGCTCTTTCGCGTCGTCCTTGTCGCCCGCTCCCGCAGGGGAAACGGCCAGTACGGCCGCCAGTGCGAATACCGCCAGAACCTTCAAAGTTGTCGCGAATCGAATCTGATTTTTCATTTCGGTCCTCCGGCCGTTTATCCGAGCGTCAGCTCGCCCTGCGCTTGAATCATATTGTCCTTGACCGGGAGCCCAAACGGGCACGAGGCCACGCAGGGGGCGTCGCACGACGCGCATCCGGCGGCGTTGCGGCCGGCGGGTAGCGCCCCGTACCTTGTCATCGCGTATTTCTCGCGGCCGTAGTTGTTGAAATACAGCCGGTATCGAAGCACGTCGTGTATCGGCACGTCCTGCGGGCAGGACCCCAGGCAGCCGTCGCATCCCGGACGGCAGTAGTCGCTGTCGAGCAGCATCCCGTAGTCGTCCATCGCCTTCTTCTCCGCGTCTGAAGGTGCGACCTTGCCCGACGCGGCGACGAATTCGTCTACGTCTTCGAATGTGCGCATCGAGATGCTGATCGTATCGATATCGGGCTGGGCGAGCATCCACTTCAGGAGCGCCTGGCGCAGCGTGCGGCCGTCACCCTTGAAGTCCGAGTAGTCGACCTTGCGCGCCGCCGACATGCTCTTCATGGCGACGATCGCGATGTCTTTTTTCTTTGCCTGTGCCAGGACGGGTTCGAGCCCTTTGGTGATAAAGTTCATCCCCGGCATGAGCATGTCGGGGTCGGTGTTCTCGAGGAGCCAGGTGAAGTCGCGTATGATCTGCGGTCCGTGGGCGCTGGCGCCCCAGTACCGGATCTTCCCCTGTTCGCGCGCCTTTTCGAACGTCTTGTAGATGTTCTCGTTCTGGATCCGCGTGATATCGCCGAGGTTGGGGTCTCCGATCGAGTGGATGAGGCAGCAGTCGACGTAGTCGGTGTTGAGGCGCTCGAGACTCTCCTCGATGCCCTTCATCAGGTCTTCGGCCGACACGTCGGCGGTGACCAGCTCGGGCTCGAGCTTGGTGGTGATCCAGACCTTGTCGCGTTTCGCGGGGAAGATCTGGCCGATCACCTTTTCCATGTCGTAATACTGTCGGGCGGTGTCGACGTAGTTGATCCCGCGCTCGATGGCGTATTCGAGGAGCGACGGGTCCTGCATGCCGGCATTGCCGAAGCCGATGTCGGACACCTTGAAGTCGGTCCGTCCGAGACGCCGGTATTCCTTGATCTCCGGTATTTCACCGGATTCGACCGGCGCTTCGGATGACGGCGTCTGGGCCCCGGCCTCATGGGAGAGGGCGGACATGCCCAGGCCGGCGCCGACGACCGACGCGACGCTCTTGCCGATGAAGTTCCTTCTCGATAGTTTCGTTTTCGGGTCTTCCATGGTGCACCTCACTTTCAGGGTCCCATCATACCGCACATTATTCGTTTGTCAAAACGCCGATTACCGGGCTTCGTCCCGGCGATCACTGCTCCCGGCCGGGTGTGGCGGGGGACGAGATCCGGCCGATAAAAGCGCCGGCGACGGCCCGGTGACCGTCGGGCGTAAAGTGGTCGTAATAAACTTCCTGCCCCGCGTCGCGCGCGGCCACCAGAGCGGAAGAGGGGTCCACGAGCAGAATTTTCCGCCGGCGGCAGTAGTCGTGGATCCACCCGGCCCACGAGTCCT
>CBDVDJ010000708.1:0-1833 GCA_965372695.1 uncultured bacterium | reverse complement strand
CGTTTGTGAGGATTCTGGACCGCCTGGCGGACCTCGACACCCTCTCTTTCGAAGTTCCCGACGGCGGATACACCACGTACGAGGACAGCCTCGCGCTCTCCTTTGCCGACTGGCCCGAAATCGACATCGAACTCGACGATGGCGTCATGTTCGACAAATACACATCCGTCTTCCCCGATCTCACCAACAAGCGGATCGATTTCTGGATCAATTACTATACAGGGCGTGGCAAGAAACGGTTCGAATTTACCGTTTACCGGATGCAACTCTACCGCCCCATCGTCGAGAATATTCTCGACGAGCTCGATCTGCCACCCGAGCTGGCTGTCGTCGCTCTGATCGAGAGCGGGTATTCGACGAAGGCCGTCTCGAGCGCCAGGGCGGTGGGACCGTGGCAGTTCATTTACGGAACCGGTAAGATGTACGGGCTGCGCACCAACTGGTGGTATGACGAGCGGCGCGACATCGTCGCGTCCACGTACGCGGCCGGCAACTATCTCCGCGACCTGCACGCGATCTGGGGAGACTGGTTTCTCGCCCTCGCCGCCTACAACTGCGGCGAGTACCGCGTGGCCCGCGCGGTGGCCCGCTACCGGACAGAGAACTTCTGGCACCTCCGGCTGCCCAGACAGACGGAACGATACGTACCGAAATTCCTCGCCGCCCTTTACTTGTTGCGTGACCCGGATAAGTACGGGATCACGATCCCCGTGGTCGAGCCGATTGAATTCGACCAGGTGCGGATCACCGACGCGACGGATTTGACGACGATCGCCCGGTGCGCGGGAACGACGCTCAAGACCCTGCAGGACCTCAACCCGGCGTGTCTGCGCTGGACGACACCTCCGAAAACGGAAATCATGTTGAAGGTCCCCACCGGATCCGGGGTGGAATGCGCGGCCAATATCGCCAAAATCCCGCCCGAAGAGCGCGTCACCTGGACCCGGCACAAGGTCAAGCGCGGAGAAACAATGTCGGTCATCGCCCGCAAGTACGGCGTCTCCGTCAGCTCGATGAAGACGCTGAACAACATCCGGAACGCGCACCGGATCCGGGAAGGTCAGATGCTGATCGTACCGTTGCAGGGGCACCACGCCGTGGTGGCCAGCTCGAAGCCGCAGTATAAAACGTCTACCCGCACTATCAACAGGAAGGCCCTCGAAAGCTACGCGCAGCGCGGCGCCCCGCCCAAAGGGACCAAAAAGGTCGTCTACAAGGTGCGGCAGGGCGACACGCTCGGCGAGATCGCCGAGAACTACAGGACGAGCGCGCGCCGGATACGCTCGTGGAACGACCTCTCGTACCGCCGCTTCATCTATCCGGGACAAAAACTCGCCATATACATACCCGAATCGCGCGATGCCCCCGCCACGTCGCAGGCCGCGCTGCCCGACGAGTCGAGCCACGTCATGCAGACCCACGTTGTACGAAAGGGCGATACGTTCTACTCGATCAGCCAGTCGTACAACGTCCACCTCGACGAATTGCTCACCTGGAACAACAAGTCGTCCCGCTCGATCATCCGACCGGGCGACACGGTTGAAATCTGGACCAAGAGATAAAGAGTTTCTCAGAAGTTGGCAAGTACCGAGACACGGTGAGTGGAATCGAAGTCTTCGTGGTGCAGGTACGCGTAGTCAAAGCCGATGAACTTGACCAGCAGACCGGCGCCCGCCGTCCAGTTGCCGGAGTCGACCCCGCCCCGAACCATCACCTTTTCCTGGAACCTCAGTTCGGCGCCGGCGTGGATGTCGGCGCTGATGTCGCCCACCCAGTACTGCGAAGCAGTCCCGCGATTGTCGAAGAAAAAGTCTGAGTCGAGTGCGAGGAGGA
>CBDVDJ010000707.1:0-1847 GCA_965372695.1 uncultured bacterium | reverse complement strand
CCACCCCCTCCCCGACCGTCGCCACTACGGGAACCTCGCCCCCAAAGCCCAGGACACTCTCCGCCGTCGCGCCCGCCTGCCCGGCGTCGAGCACGGCCACCGTGTCTTGCGACTGGTACATCAAATAACACACCGCCGTTTTCGCCCACACCGGCGAAAACATCCCGTTGGCCAAAAGCAGTGCCTTACGGCCTTTGATCGGAAACGGCGTTACACTCAACATAAGTCAATCCTCTTGGCGTGAGCTATGCTGCGAGATCCCCCGACAGGGGGGCTCGCTGTATCAGCTCACGCGCGTTACACTGCAGCGCGTCCCCGTCCGGGGACCGCTGCTGCGTAACGCCTAGTTGAACTCGTCGGCGATGGCGCCGACAAATTTCTCCAGAATATCTTCCAGTGTCGTCATCCCCACCACGTCGCCGTGTTCGTCGAGCACCATCCCCATGTGGCGCCCCTGCTCCTTCATCTGGAACAGTACCGTCACCAGCGGTGTCTCCAGCGTCAACGTGTACGGGGGTATCAGCTGCTCGCGCAACTCATCGGGATTCTTGCGCCGCATCATTTCGTGCACCGAAATGACGCCGACCACGCTTGTGCGTGTCCCGCGGTAGACCGGCATCCTCGAATATCCCGCCCCGCGAAACGCCTGACGGAACTCTTCCATTGTGCTGTCGTACTCCGCCATCACCACCCGGTCCAACGGGACCATCACGTCGCTTACCCGCAGGTTCTTCAGTTCGACGGCGCGTTTGGCCAGGACCGTCGTTTCGGGGGCGATCAACCCGGCCTCTCCGCTGTCACCGATGTGAAAAAGAAGCTCCTCCATGCTGAGATGAATGGTTCGCCTCGACGACCGGCCGGGAAGAACGCGTGTAAAAGCATCCGCGGCCATGGAAAACATTTTGATGACCGGATACAACAGCGTCGACAGTACCCGCAAAGGATACACGGCACCCAGCGCCGAGCGGTTGCTGTAGTAGAGAAACACTCCCTTGGGAATGATTTCATTGAACAGCAGAAAAACCGGCACCAGCAGGATGGTGGCAACGGCGCCGCCGCTCGCACCGTAGTGCATCGTACAGATCGCGGTAAACGTCGTCGTGCAGCCGACGACGGCGAGATTCGTCCCCACCAGGACGGCACTGAGAAAGTACTCGGGGTCGTCGAGGAAGCGCAGGACCAGTTGCGCGCGTTTGTTACCCCTGTTGGCGAGGTGGCGCATACGGATCCGGTCGCAGGCAATCAGCGCCGTCTCGCTGCCCGAGTAGAACGCCCCCAGGGCGAACGTCACAGCGGCGATGATCCACAGGACGGTCTCGCTCATATCCGTTCCACCCTCATCTTCCGTATCCGGTTCGGCTGCGCCGATATAATGTAAAATCGCAGCCCCTCTTCGTCAAAAACCTGGCCCTCGCGAGGAATTCTGCCTATAAACCCGGTCACGTAGCCGGCGATGGTTTCGTGTTCGTCGTCGTCGATCGCCGTCTGAAACACGCGATTGAACTCGTCGATCTCCATGGTCCCCGGCACCACGATCCGGTCCTCGTCGAGCAGCATGTACGACTCGACCTTGGGATCGCGCGCGTCGCGTATCTCACCGACAAGTTCTTCGAGAATGTCTTCGATGGTGGCAATGCCGACGAACGACGCATATTCATCGATCACGACGGCTACGTGCGCTTTGCGTTCCTGGAGCTCGCTGTAGAGCCGGCTGATCGGAGCCGTCTCCGGGATGACGAACGGCTCCCGCACCAGGTGGCGCAACGAGTCCTCGTCCGAAGCCGCGTTCTGATCGATCAGGTCCTTGATGTGGAGAATGCCAATGATATCGTCTGTGTTTTCGCCGT
>CBDVDJ010000706.1:0-1847 GCA_965372695.1 uncultured bacterium | reverse complement strand
GCCGCCGCCGAAATGGTCTCGAACGGTGAGGCGAATCGTGGGATACTGATCTGTGGCAGCGGGATCGGAATGTCCATGGCCGCCAACAAGGTGCCGGGAGTGCGCGCGGCGCTTTGTTTTACGCCGGAGTCCGCCGCTCTGACGCGTCGCCACAACGACGCCAACGTCCTCGCCCTCGCCGGTTGGCAGAGCGACGGGGACGAGGTTCTCGAAATCGTCGATACCTTTCTGGCGACCGACTTCGAGGGCGGCCGGCACGCCCGGCGCGTCGACAAGATCACCGCGTACGAACAACGGAGAGGCCAGAAGTGAAAATCGACTACGAAATGCTGGAGAAGACCGATCCTGACGTTGCCGCTGCGATTCGTGCCGAGGCGGAACGAGAGCACGGGACCCTCGAGATGATCGCGTCCGAGAACTTCGTCAGCGAGGCGGTCATGGCCGCTATGGGCAGCGTGATGAACAACAAATACGCCGAGGGATACCCCGGCAAGCGGTATTACGGCGGCTGCGAAGAGGTCGACAAGGTCGAGGAAATGGCGCGGGAGCGGGTGAAGGCGATCTTCGGCGCGGACCACGCCAACGTCCAGCCGCACTCGGGGACCCAGGCCAACTTTGCCGCCTATTTCGCGATGATCGAGGCCGGTGACAAGATCATGGGGTTGAGCCTTTCGCACGGCGGTCACCTTTCGCACGGCCACCCTGTCAACTTTTCCGGAATGTTCTTCGACGTCGTGCACTACGAAGTCGATCCCGGGACCCGGGCGCTCAACTATGATTCGCTGGAAGCGCAGGCGCTGGAGGAGAAACCGAAGTTGCTCGTCGCCGGCGCCAGCGCCAACGCCACGACGATCGATTTTACACGCCAGCGCGAGATCTGCGACAACGCCGGGTGTCTGTTCATGGTGGATATGGCTCATATCGCCGGCCTGATCGCCGCCGGCGTTCATCCCAGCCCCGTGCCGTACGCCGACATCGTCACGAGTACGACGCACAAGACGATGCGCGGCCCCCGTGGGGGGTTCATCCTGTGCAAGGCGGAACACGCCGAGAGGGTCGACAAGCTCACATTTCCCGGCACGCAGGGCGGGCCCTTCATGCACATCATCGCCGCCAAGGCGGTGTGCTTCAAGGAAGCCATGAGTGACGAGTTCAAGACGTACCAGAAGCAGGTCGTGGCCAACGCGGCTACTCTGGCGAAACGGCTCATCGATAACGGATTCGATGTCGTATCGGGCGGGACCGATACCCACCTCTTCCTCCTCGATCTGACGGAAAAGAAAATGTCGGGGAAGAAGGCCGAGAAGGCGCTGGAAAAAGCCGGGATCACGGTGAACAAGAACACGGTTCCTTTTGACCAGAAGAGTCCGTTCATCACCAGCGGCGTGAGAATCGGCACTCCGGCCCTCACAACGCGCGGTATGAAGGAGCCCGAGATGGAGAAAATCGCCGACCTGATGTGCCAGGTGCTGGCCGATTACAAGAACGAAACAGTGCTGTCCGCTGTCCGGGAAGAAACGCGCGAGCTGTGTGAGCAGTTTCCCCTGTATGCGGATCTGAGAAAGTAACGGGCGATTTGAGATGAAGTGTCCGCAGTGCGGATTCATGGAAGACAAAGTCGTTGATTCGCGTACGACCAAGGAGGGCGAGGCGATACGCCGCCGCCGCGAGTGCACGAAATGCGGGAAGCGTTACACCACCTACGAGTACATAGAGCGGGCGCCGCGGATCGTGGTCAAGAAGGATGGTCGCCGCGAGCAGTACGACCGGGAAAAGCTGTTGACCGGCTTGATCAAGGCGTGCGAGAAGAGACCCGTCTCCCGCGACCAGCTCGACAAGATCATCGA
>CBDVDJ010000705.1:0-1862 GCA_965372695.1 uncultured bacterium | reverse complement strand
CCCAGCGACTTGCTCATCTTCTCGACTCCGTCGATCCCCTCGAGGAGCGGAAGCGTCAGTATGACCTGCGGCTCCTGTCCGTACTGGCGCTGAATGTCACGGGCCATCAGCAGGTTGAACGTCTGGTCGGTGCCGCCGATTTCAACGTCGGCCTTCAGCGCCACTGAGTCGTATCCCTGCGCAAGCGGATATACGAACTCGAGAAGGCTGATGGGCTTACCCTCGCCGTACCGCTTGCTGAAATCGTCGCGCTCGATCATCTGCGCGACGGTTTGGGTGGCGGTCAGCTCGAGCACCTCGGCAAAATTCATCTTGGAGAGCCAGCGGCTGTTGAAATCGATGACCGTTTTTTTGGGATCGAGGATCTTGAACGCCTGTTCGGTGTAGGTCTTCGCGTTATCCACCAGCGTCCTGTGGTCCATGCGGTTACGGGTACGGCTGCGGCCACTGGGGTCGCCGATGAGCCCGGTAAAGTCCCCCACGAGAAACACGACCTGGTGCCCGAGATCCTGGAACTGCCTCAGCTTGCGAAGCCCGACCGTGTGGCCGAGGTGAATGTCGGGGGCCGTGGGGTCGAATCCCTGCTTCACCACCAGCGGCGTCTGGGTCTCGATAGACTTTTCGAGCTTTTTGACGAGGAGGTCCTGCGGGACGATCTCGACCACCCCCTGGCGGATGACTTCGAGCTGTTCTTCCACGGACCGGGCAATAATCGGCTTTCGCTTTGGCATCGAAATCCTTTCCTAACTACTGTTACGACAGAAACATAGTGGATTATAGCAGTTCGCGGTGGGCGAGTAAAGCGCCGAGACCGGCGCGGTATTTGCGGTAGAATAAAAGCTATCCGGTTGCCGGTCAAAGTGTTATCTTGCCCGGGGGATTTACCCGGGCAAGATTTTCGCAGCCACGATCGCCCGGACACAAGCCATGGAAGAAGAAAAAACCAGAAGAAAAATCCCGCTGGCCGTCAAGATACTGGGTGCGGTGTGCGTGCTGATCGCCGGCACGATCTTCAGCGCCTATCAGTATTTCTCGCGCGACCTTCCCAGTACGGCCAGGCTGGAAATGATCGAACCCTCGCTCAAAACGCAGGTCTACGGCGACGACAGCACGCTCGTCGGTGAGTTCTACGTAGAGAACCGCGCTCTCGTCCCCCTCGAAGAGATCCCCGGATACATGATAGACGCGATCATCTCGGTCGAGGACCGTAAGTTCTACTCACACTGGGGCGTGGACATCTTCGGCATCGCCCGCGCGGCCGTCGCCAACGTGCGTGAGGGCTCCATCGAGCAGGGCGGCAGCACGATCACCCAGCAACTGGCGCGTAACCTGTTCGACATGTACGAGAATACCCTGACGCGCAAGATCAAGGAAGCGCTGCTGGCGATTCGCATCGAACGCGCATACTCCAAGAATGAGATCCTGGAGATGTACCTCAACCAGATCTACTTCGGCTCCGGCGCCCACGGTGTCGAGGCTGCGTCGCGCGTGTTTTTTGGCAAGCACGTGAGCGAGCTGACCATCGGCGAGGCAACGCTCCTCGCCGCCATCCCCAAAAGCCCGCGTAACTACTCACCACTGTACAACCTCGACCGCGCATTACAACGAAGAGCCGTTGTGCTCCGGTCTATGGTACAGACGGGTACGCTGTTCGTCGAAGACGCCGCCCGGATCCGGAACGAGCCGGTGGAGATCCGGCCGGGACGGGACAAAAAGCCGGAGTTTGCCGCTTATTTTCTCGAGGAGGTGCGGAGGTACCTCGAGCGGAAGTACGGCGCCGACCGTCTGTACCACGACGGGCTGCAGGTGTATACGGCGATCGATCCATACCTGCAAAGGGTCGCGGAAGACAGCCTCGAGAC
>CBDVDJ010000704.1:0-1867 GCA_965372695.1 uncultured bacterium | reverse complement strand
TAAACGGCGGGGCCATCTGGCCCCGCCGTTTTCATTGTGTTAGTATCCCCGGCGTGGGCAAATCCCGAAGAAAACAGCCGCGTGTCATCGCGGGAGAGTACAGGGGGCGGATCCTCTCCTACCCCGCGGATGCCGGAGTACGTCCGACGATGGAACGCACCCGGGAGGCCCTGTTCTCGGCGATCCAGGACCGGGTGGCCGGCGCGGTATTCGTCGACCTGTTCAGTGCCTCGGGCGGGGTTGGCATCGAAGCGCTCAGCAGGGGGGCGGCGGCGGCGCACTTTGTCGAGCGCATGCCATCCACGCTGGAACTCCTGGAACGCAACCTGGAGGACTGCGGCGTCGCTCCCGGCCGTTTCAGCATCCACCGCGGGGACGTTCATGAGTACCTCGAGCGGGGAGGCCTCACGCCGATTCCGGGCGCAATCGTATTCGCGGACCCGCCCTACGGGAAAGGCGACGGCGAGCGATTATTAACTCACTTTCGTGAAACGGCTTATGCTAATATGGCATTGCTGATACTCGAACACTCGGAGCCCGTCGAAACGAAGGCTCTGGGTCCATTGAAATTCTCGAAAACCAGGCGCTACGGCGACTCTCACCTGTCGTTCTGGGAATAAGCCTGGCGCCGCTGGAATGCACTTCAGGAGAAAAAGTTGAGAAAGGCGCTCTACCCCGGCACATTTGATCCCATTACCAACGGCCACCTCGACATCATCATGCGGGGGTGCCGGGTATTCGGTCATCTGACCGTGGCCGTCGCGGAGGCGTACAACAAAAAGGCGATGTTCAGCCTCGAAGAGCGCAAGCGCCACGTCGAAAGCGCGGTCGCCGACCTCGAAAATGTCTACGTCGAAACATTTTCGGGACTGCTCGCCGACGAGGTCCGCCGCCTTGACGCCGACGTCGTGATTCGCGGTCTGCGGGCGGTGTCGGATTTCGAGTACGAACTCATGCTGGCGTTGATGAACCGGAAACTGAATCCGGATTTTGAAACGGTATTCCTGATGCCGAGCGAGCAATATATTTATCTGCACAGTTCTATTGTTCGCGAGCTGGGCGAACTCGGCGGCGATATTTCTGAAATGGTTCCTGAGTCGGTACTGGAGGCGTTCAAAAAAAAATGATCTGCGGGTTCTGGCGGCTTGACCGGGTAGAGGCGTTCTGGTATCTTTCTGGTGCTTTCCTCCCTGATTCCTCCCTGTATTATCAATTATGTTTATCGACCACGTAATAGTAGAAGCCGTAGCGGGCGACGGTGGCGACGGATGCATCGCGTTCCGCCGGGAGAAGTACGTGCCGAGGGGCGGCCCCAACGGCGGTGACGGCGGCAAGGGCGGCGACATTGTTATAGAGGCGTCACCCGATATATCGACGCTCATCGACCTCCACTACAAACGCCACTACAAAGCTCCGCGCGGCCAGCACGGGATGGGCAAGAGCAAGCGGGGCGCCGATGGCGAAGACTGCATCATCCTCGTTCCGCCGGGGACGGTGGTGAGGGACACGGATCTGGATGAAACACTCGGCGAGGTGATGACCCCCGGTGACCGGATCGTGGCCGCGGCCGGCGGGAGACAGGGGTTGGGAAACGAGCACTACAAGTCATCCCGCAACCGGGCCCCCCGCAAGTTCACTTACGGAGGTGACGGGGAGAAGCGCCGGCTGGAACTCACGCTGAAACTGGTCGCGGACGTAGGGCTCGTGGGTGCACCCAACGCGGGCAAGTCGACGCTGATCAGCGTTCTCAGCGCCGCCCACCCCAAAATCGCCGACTACCCGTTTACGACCAGAACCCCCGTGCTCGGCATCGTCCGAACGGGCGAGATGGAGTCGTTCGTCATGGTGGACATCCCGGGGCTCATCG
>CBDVDJ010000703.1:0-1883 GCA_965372695.1 uncultured bacterium | reverse complement strand
GTATCGGCGGGGCCGCTCCAGGCTTGCAGGGAAATGAGCAGACCGGCCCCGATCACGAAGCTCTCGGGTATCCCGTCGATCACCATTCCCAGCCACACGGCGATGGGGGCACCCTTGTGTTCTTCCCGGGCTTTACGCAGCCGGATGCTGTCGGGTGCCGCGAATCCGGAGGTCAGCGCATTTCTCGCCGTGCGCAGCCACTTGTCTGCCGTCCGCTCACGATCGGCGAGGTACTCCTGCAGGAAATCCATTTGTTCGTTGGCGTTGTCGCGGCACGCCTTGTCGAATTCGGGCGAAACAGCGCGCAGCCGGTCAAAATCGGCTCTGGAAATCGTAAGGGCGGCCACTGTGCCGCGGGCGGTTGCATCGACCGGGAACGGCGCGTCGAGGAGCAAGGGGCCCACACCCAGGACTGCGCCGGGTCCGACGTCGGTCACGGCGCGTCCATCGTCAGTAATGACGACGGTGCCGCCCACGATAAACACCGCCCGTTCGGCGGTATCTCCCCTTCGATGAATACGGTCGCCGTCGTCCCAGGCCGCCGGGTGAACCATTTCCACGAGTGTGTTGATGTGGTCTGAGGAAAGACTACGGAGCAGGGGAAAACTCGACAATTCTTCGAGCAGCGCTTTCTGGCGGTTCCTTCTCGTTGCTTTGAAATAGGTGATGCTCGTCGACGTCTTTCGCAAAAAGCCGCCGAAAGAGTTGACGAGCTTGTCGAGTAACGTGAACAGGATACCACCAAGGATCAAGCCCGTCAGAAGGGCCAAAAAGCTGCTTTTCGGATCGCCCGCGTGGGCGCCGCCGCCGTCTCCGCCGAGCGCGAAAACCGTTGGAGCGACGAGTTCCACCGTCAGGGCCGCCAGCAGGGCCCCGGCGCCGAAAGCCTGTAATATGGATATGATCTGCGGCCGGGGGCGCGAGAGGAGGCCTGACGGCTGAGCCGAGAGGCAGAGACACGGCACTGAGTCCGCCCAGAGCGGCGGCCCAGAGAAGATAGCGAAGTGTGAAGTATTCCATGATTGACTTGTCGGAAGCTGGATGCCGTATTAGTCTCTCCGTAGTATACTGGAAACATCCCGATAAGTCATTCCTGTTAATCAACATTCTTCAAGGTGGTGCGATGAGATTCGGAAAACCCGCCGTTCTGGCGTTGCTGGTGTGTTTGCTCGCTGTGCTTGTCGCCGGCGCCGCTGATGTCGAGGCCTCGCCTCCGCGCTCGGACGATGCCACGCCGTTTCCGCGCGCACTGGACAGTTATGACGACGGGGACTCTGGCGGAATCTGGCAGATCGTCGTGAATCGTGTTCGCGAAGAACCGTTCAACCTGGTCGCTACGCTGATATTTCTGTTCGCAATCGTTCACAGCTTCCTCACGTCGAAATTCACAGCGATCTCTCACCAGAGGGAGCACGAGCACGAACTGAAAATCGCGCGCGGTGAGGCCGACCGGGATTCGGTCGATCTGGGGGCGGGTGTCTTTCATTTCCTCGGTGAGGTGGAGGTGGTCTTCGGCATCTGGGCCGTCCCTCTCGTGATCGCCATTATCGGGTTTTACGACTGGGGGACCGTCGTCGGATACATCGGCTCCAGCGTCAACTTCACCGAGCCGGCGTTTGTCGTAGTGATCATGACGCTGGCCGCGACGCGGCCGATCCTGCGGCTGTCCGAAGGGATCATCAAGCGCATCGCGAAGTGGTTCGGCGGGTCGCTGGCGGCTCTCTGGCTCACCACGCTCACGATCGGGCCGCTCCTGGGGTCTTTCGTCACAGAGCCGGCCGCCATGACAATCGCGGCCCTGGTCCTGGCGAGAAACTTCTACGAGCTCGACCCGAGTCCGAGATTCATGTACGCCACCATCGGGCTGCTGTTCGTGGATATTT
>CBDVDJ010000702.1:0-1889 GCA_965372695.1 uncultured bacterium | reverse complement strand
TCGATCACATCAACGCCGAGCATTTCCGGCGATTGGAACCCCTGGAAAAGGTGAAATTGATATACGACCGTCTCAGCGCCGAGGGCATCCTGCCGCCGGACTTCGCGGTGGAAGGGTGGGATGATCCCGCCGGCGGTGGTGTGGCGGATCCCTTCCGGTCGGAGGCGACCCGCCTCGGAGTGATCATCAACGTGATGGGCAACCGGCTGAGGAGCGTTTCCGAAGCGCCGAAGCGCCTCGCCTACTTCTATAAGGACGACTACCAGAAAAACGACGAGGCGCTCAAAAAGCACCTCGCCGCTGATGATGTGTCCGACAGACTGACGGCGTTGGCGGATGTGCTCGACGCGGTAGAACCATTTGACCGCGCCGGGATCGAATCGGCCGTTCGAAATCTGTCTGACACTCTGAAAATCAAGACGGGGGAGCTCATTCACCCGTGCCGCGTTGCCCTCACCGGTGACGAGGTCTCGCCCGATATCTTCGCCGTTGTCCACCTCCTGGGTCGCCGAAAGAGCGTCGAGCGTCTTCGGGCCACCGCATCCATGATTCCCGGCTGATTCGCCGGAATCAAAATAATATTGCACTTGAATAGCCAATATTAGTGTATACTTCGTTTCAGAAGTTAGCACTCGAATAAAGTTGGGAAACTGCTATGAATTACCGTTTGGACCGAACTGACTCCCGAATCATACGCGAATTGCAGAATAACGCGCGGTTGTCCAACAAGGAACTGGCCGCGCGCGTCGGTCTGGCGCCGTCGAGCTGCCTCGAGAGGGTGCGGAAACTCCAGCAGAACGGCGTTCTGAAGGGGTTCCACGCGGAGGTGGACCCCTCGGCACTCGGTGTGGGACTCGGCGCGATGATCTCGATCCGGCTCAGCCGGCATTCGCGGGATATCGTGGAGGGATTCCAGAGCTACGCCATCTCGCTGCCGGAAGTCTCGGCGGTGTGCTACCTGGCGGGACCGACGGATTTTGTCATCCAGGTCGGGGTGAGGGACTCGGATCATCTTCGGGATCTGATACTGGAAGGGTTCACGACGCGCGAAGAAGTCGACCACATCGAAACGGCAATTATTTTCGATCATGCCCAGCGCTGGGTGCTCCCCGACTACCGGGCCGGAGGGGATTAAGTCGGCGGGGGGCAAAAGCTTCCCTTGATTTCCAGAGGGCATCCTGCTAGTTTTTACACTCAGTTGGCGAGTCGTCTAATGGCAGGACAGCTGACTCTGGCTCAGCCAGTGGGGGTTCGAGTCCTCCCTCGCCAACCATTCATTTCTTGTTGAGATTCGGCGTACAGCCGGCCCATGAAGGGCCGGCTATTTTGTTTCCGGTCCTGGCGAGACGGGATCGGGTGTCAGTTTTTGCGCCGGGTGAAGAGAATGACGAGGAGTGTGAGCACCAGGAAGGCGGCGGCGACGGGTATGAGCAGCGGGCGGGCCCTGTCGATGAGCGGCTTGCGGCCCGAGGCGACGCGCAGGCCCGCTTTCACCTCGTCCCTGGTGTACATCAGGCCGCGTACGTATCCACTGACCTTCTGTTCCGGAGTGAGAAAGACGACCACGTTCGCGTGGGCGAAGCCCGCGCCCGGCAGCGCCTCGACGCGAAAGTCGAGAGCGTCGAGCACGGCCTCTACGCCCTCGGGCGGGCCCGTCGCCAGTATCCACTCGTCCGGCATCCCCGTTTTGTCCCGGTAAGATCGCATATCCTCCGGAGTGTCGGCCGGATCGAATGAAAACGTCAGCACGTTGAACGTCTCGCCGCAGCCGCCCAGCCCATCCAGCGCTTCTATCAGGCTTGCCGTTATTGCCGGGCAAGCGTGCGGGCAGGTCGTGAACACAGGGCTGACGATCAGCGGTGTTCCCGCGAGCGATCGAAGCGTGATCG
>CBDVDJ010000701.1:0-1892 GCA_965372695.1 uncultured bacterium | reverse complement strand
CGGAGCCGGCGGATCCGGTTGAAATGCCCCGTCCACCAGAAAAACTGTAACCACGCGGCCGCTTTCGCCGACTTACCACCAGACATTGCGTCGCGGCGCGCCGGCACAGGCGATTACGCGCAAACGCAGCAACAGATATCGAAAGGAACCCGATGGCAACCACAATCACCAAATCCATCGTCATCAATGCCCCGCGCGAGGACGTCTGGCGCGTACTCGCCGACTTCGGCGGCGTGCAGAACTACAGCCCCGGCGTTTCGGAGTCCCACTGCACGTCGGACCGGAAGCAGGGTATCGGCGCGACCCGGCACTGCTCGTTCGTGCCGCGCGGGTCGGTCGAGGAGCGGATCATCGAGTGGCGGGACGGCCAGAGCTATAAGATAGAAATCTACCAGGGCGAGGGTGTCCCCCCGTTCGAGTACGCGTATGGAACCCTGAGCGCCGAGCCGGAGGGCGACGGCAACCGGACTCGGGCGACCATGCGGCTCGAATACCGCCTGAAAATGAACGTCATCGGCACGCTGATGGACCGCCTGATGGTGAGGTCAAAGTTCTCGAAGACCGTCGACCACGTTCTGGCGGGCCTCAAACACCACGTCGAGACCGGCGAGGTCATCACGTCGCCGGGTGCCATCAGACTCCCGCTCGAGGCGGTATTGTCGAACGGCTGATTCCCTCCTGTTTCGGTCACCCCGGCCGGACCTTTACCGGTTGATTATTGACCTCATTTCCGGTAAAATGCCGATATTCAGGTAAGGTTTTCTATTTAAGTAGGCGCTGCGACCTTTGCATGAGCTACATCAACCCTTATCCCAGTCGAAAGGGGTTCCCGTGCGTTACCTTCTTCTAGTCGTTCTCGCAGTTGTTTCGAGCCTCGGCCTGCCGGCCATCGCACACGCCCAGTCGGAAGTGACGATCGCGCAGGATTCCTGCGTAACGGTAGACGCCGACCACGTCCGTGTCTATTTCACCCTGACGAACAACAGTTCGGACTACCACAACCTCTGTTCGTTCCAGTTCAACCCTATTCCCTCACCGGCGTCCGCCGAGTGTACCGTCATCGGCTTCGGCGGTGAGCCGCTCTGGATCGGTTCGCCGAACCCGGACGGCGGTATCTGGTTCGGCGTCCCGCCGACGGAGTATCCGTTCGCGTGCATCTCGCACAACGAATCGCGGGGCGGGTTCTACATCACGATCGACCCCAGTGGCGACTGCTGCTACGAAGCGACGTTCACCAACAGAATGTACCAGACCTGGTGGACGACGACGTGGTGCCCCGGCTCCTGCACCCCGACGCCCGTCGAGATCAAGACGTGGGGTATGATCAAGACGATGTACAACTAGCCTCCGCGCGGACGGGAACAGACTCAGATGGGTTCGAGCAAGTCCGAAACACACCTGGCCGATCGCCTCTACGACCGCCTCTTCGGCGACGAAGAGGACGCGCGCGTCTGCACGGACATTCCCGAGAGCGCCTGCGATGATGTCCCGCGGAACTTCTTCATCCAGCTCGTCGCGAACGTGGCGAGCAAGACCGGAGACGCGCTCTCGAGCCCCCGGCTGGTCGTCACGTGGCTCCTGGCGGGCCTCGGGGTATCGCCGGCCATCGTGGGGATGCTCGTCCCGGTACGGGAGGCGGGATCGCTCCTTCCGCAGCTCGCCATCGGCAGCGCCTTACGGCGCATGCCCGTTCGCAAGTGGGCGTGGGTCGCCGGGAGCATCGTGCAGGGTCTCACCGTGCTGGGGATCGCCGCGGCCGCCCTGACACTGCGCGGTCCGGCGGCGGGGTGGACGATACTGGGGCTGGTCGCCGCATTCAGCCTGGCCCGCGGCGTCTGTTCGGTGACGGGGAAAGACCTGCTCGGCAAGACGATTCCGCGCAGGCGGCGCGG
>CBDVDJ010000700.1:0-1899 GCA_965372695.1 uncultured bacterium | reverse complement strand
GATCACGCAAAGCGTGGCGGCACCCGACGCCGTCCTGGCCACTCCGAGGTGGACGGGCCGGCCCGTGGGGTTGACGCGGACAATTGTGTCGGCGATGACCGTGGCGTCGCTCGGTATGCGCACGGGCGCCAGACGTCCACCACAGTCGGGACAAGCGTCGTGCTCGTACAGCCACAGGCAACCCTTCCCGCAGCGGAACGCGGTGATATGCCGGTTTGCCTTCAAGTCAGTCGGCCCCCAGGACGAATACGTAACAGTGCCGCGACACGCCGCCGGCACTCTGGATCGCTCCCAGCCGGGCTCCCGGCTGCTGGCGCGCCCCCGCCAACCCCGTCAGCTGTTCGAACATCTCGACGACCGATGACAATCCGCACACGCCGATCGGGTGGCCGCGGGCCTTCATCCCGCCCGACGGGTTAACGGCCAATCGGGCTCCCACGTCGAGCTCACCGTCTTCCAGCGCGCGCCACGCTTCACCCGGGCGGAAAAACCCGAGTTCCTCCAGGTTGATCAACTCGAACGGAGAGAACGCGTCGTGAATCTCGACGACGTCGATGTCGGCCGGCGTCACGCCCGCGTCGGCAAACGCCGCTTCTGTCGCTGCACTGGCCGCACGAAACCTCCCCAGGTCACGCCTCTCGTGAAAAAGCGTCGCGTCGATGCCCAGGCCCCGGCCCAGGATTGCCGGCCCGTCCCCCGAAGCGCCCATCAGGCAGGCCGCGGCGCCGTCCGACATCGGCGCGCAATGATGCCGCCGGAGGGGATCGGCGACCAGGGGGCTGGCCGCCACCTCGTCGACGCTGATCTCGCGCTTGAAATGCGCGTTGGGGTTGCGCGCCGCGTTGTGGTGATTCTTGACGGCGACGCGGTGGAATGCGTGGTAGGGGACCCGGTAGTTGCGCATGTACGCCCGGGTGACAAGAGCGCCCAGCGAGGGGAGGGTCGCACCATAAAGTTTCTCCACCGGATTGACCCGGGGCGCGAGGAGCCCGGCCGCGGTGGCGGCGTCCACGTGGGTCATTTTCTCGCACGCCAGAAGCAGCGTGTCGCGGTCGCCGCCGCCATTGCCGGATTCCGTCAGTGCCCGGTAGAGCGCTTCGCCGCCCGTCTTGAATGGACCGGATATCGGTGCGTCGAGGGCGGGGAAATCGGCCCGGAGAACCGCGGCAAGCTCTCCCGCCGGATCCTCGATTCCGCACAATTCTTGCGGGGCGAACGAAGAAAAGAAGATCCGCCCCACCCGTTCCGGGTCGGCGGTATCGAGGATTCGCCTGGCGGCCTCGCGCGCCAGATCAAAATACCCGGATCGATGCTTCCCGATCCGGGTCATGACGGCGCTTTTTAACTTGATTTTTTGCACGGGTTTATCATATACACGGGGTGACTCCCTGTCAATAAACTCGCCATCACCCGTGTCGCCGGAGAGACTTCTAACCATGTTTCACATAATCGCCATTGCCGCGCTGCTGTCCGGTGTCATTGCCCAGGCCCTCAAGGTCGTCGTCGAACTGATCCGAACGCGCCGGCTGAACTTGCTCCGGTTCTTCGACAACGGGGGTATGCCAAGTTCCCACACCTCCCTGGTGACCACGCTGACGGTGGGGGTCGGCGTCTATTCCGGTGTTTCTTCGTCGATATTCAGCGTCACCCTCGTGTTCAGCATGTATTTCATTATTGAAGCGACAGGCTTGCGCCAGGAGGTCGGAAAGCAGGCGAAGCTGCTCAACGACCTCGTAGACGAAATGAGGTCCACGCATCATCTCGACCGCTCCCGGCTCAAAGAACTGGTGGGGCACACGTGGGGCGAAGTGTTCGGTGGCCTCGGGCTGGGTCTCCTCGTCGCCTACCTGTTTTACCGCTAGTGCGCCCCCGCGGCGCTGAAAATAGTCGCCCCGCCAG
>CBDVDJ010000699.1:0-1915 GCA_965372695.1 uncultured bacterium | reverse complement strand
TCAAGGAGAACGGGGCCGAGACATGGATCTTGGCCAGCCTATCGCTCCCGGCGGGGACGACCGCATACACGTTCGAGGATCTGGACCCCTTCACGAACTATCTGGTGGGCGTGGCCGCATGGGACGATCCGGACATGTCGGACATCGCTTACGACAACGCGCTGACCGACGCGGAGCCCCGAACGGCGATCGTGACGGCCGTCGAGTTGGAGACGCCCATCTTCAACCGGCGGGTGATAGTAACGGCCTTCGAGTTCGAGACCGACCCGGCCGACACACTGCGTACAGTGCGGATAACGGCGGTAGAGTTGGAGACGCCGCCATACAACAGGACGGTCATCATAAGCGCGCTGGAGTTCCAGACCGACGATGGCGCACGAACGGCAATCGTAACGGCCGTGGAGTTCTCGGCCAACGAGGTGATAGAGGTACTGCAGCCGATCCTGCTGGGCGTGCCCGCCATGCCAAGCCCGCCGACAGCGAAGGGCAGCAATTTTCAGCAGTACGACAGGGAGAGCGAGGCGGCATTCAGGCGTGAGGTGGACAGGGCGATGAACACGATCGAGAACTTCGTGGCCAGAAGCATAACTGGCCTCAACATATCGACAGCTACCCCGGATGATGCGGATGTGCTAACATGGGTTGCTTCGACCGGGCTCTGGACCCCATTACCGCCCGCACCATAATGGTGAACACCATAGTGCGAACATGTCGTACTGTGAACAGACCGTACTATGAACGCAAGGAGAGAGAAAAATGGCAACACCATCGAGTGCAAATCCGGGCGCGCCCGCACGCAATGCGGTAGAGGTGGACGTGAGCGCGGTCGACGTGACTCTGGACAATGAGAGCCGCGGTGTCTTTGTGGGCGGGGCGGGCACGCTGTCGGTCAATATGGTGGGCGACGGGGCTGCAGTCTCGTTCACCTGCCCGGCCGGCATTCTGCTGCCCATCCAGTGCGACAAGATCCTGAATTCCGGCACGTCCGCCACCCTGATCGTGGCGCTCTACTAGAATGTCTCCCCTCAGGATGAGCTTGGGCATGGGCGTGCCCGATCTGGACTGGACATTGGGCGACGATGCGCTATTCCGGTATGTGCCGGGCTACAGTCTGGCGGGCGCCACATTCGCCCGGACAGGCTCCGCGACCTACACGGACAAGCAGGGCATCATCCAGACGGCAGCGACCGGCGTGGCCCGAGACGCGCATTACCAGCCGGGCGGCGGTCCACGCACCCTGCGGCTGGAGGGCGCGAGCGAGAACGAAGTACTCAGTGTAGATTTGACGAACGCGACCCATTGGACTTTGCCTACAGGGGCGATTACGGGCGAAACAGATCCCGAGGGCGGCTCGACCGCCGTTATTCTGGTAGATGACACAGACTCTGGTTCGCGTAATATGAGCGGTGCGGGCGCGAACGGGGCGCTGACGTTTTCTTCCGGCGACTATACGTTCTCGATATTCGTAAAAGACGATGCGACCGAAACTAGAACCGAGAACCCACTAATCGCCGTAGAGGACAGCACCGCCGTAGAATTCGATTTTCTGACTGAAATTACGTTTAACGCGACTACGGGGGTTCCTGAAAAGGTGAGCGACACTATAGGGACCACGGTATTTTCTGTGGCCGACACGCTGGCTGGGGGGTGGTACAGAGTTGCGCTTACATGGACGCCAACAATAGCGGGCAACGACCATCAGCCCTTCGTGTATGTCGCCGATTCCGGCAGCGTCGGAAAAGGCTCGATCCAAGTGTTCGGGCCGCAGATAGAAAACCTACCCTTCCCAACCAGCTACATCCCCACAGCGGGCAGCGCGGTCACGCGGAACGCCGACTCGCTCTCCTTCCCGTACACGGCGGGTCCGCAGGCCATGACGGTCTATGCGGACATCGTTGAGCGCGGGACAATACTC
>CBDVDJ010000698.1:0-1918 GCA_965372695.1 uncultured bacterium | reverse complement strand
ATCATCATGGGCGGGGACACTCCGGGTATCATCGCCTACCGGGGCGCCGAACCGGTCGGCTGGTGTGCCGTCGCCCCGCGCGAAACGTACGCCTCGCTCGAGCGCTCGAAGGTCATGGGGCCGGTCGACGACAAGCCCGTCTGGTCGGTTACCTGTCTCTTCATCCGCAAGGAGTTCCGTCGCCGCGGCGTGAGTGTGCGGTTACTGGACGCGGCGGCCGGATATGCCGCGTCGCGGGGCGCGCGCATTGTCGAGGGGTACCCGGTCGAGGCGCGCAAGCCCGACGAACCGGACCCGTTCATGCATCACGGAACGGCGTCGGCGTTTCGCCGGGCCCGCTTCAAGGAGGTCGCCCGGCGCTCGCCGTCGCGGCCGGTGATGCGCCGCGCGGTGAGGCCGCCACGGGGCCGTTGAAAGCAGGGAGTAACATGCTGTCGCTGATACCCGGCGTCGGAGCGGCACGCGAGGAGGCCGTTACGTGAGAAAATACGACTGGAGCCTGATCCTGGTCATGTCGATCCCCGGCCCGGTGATCGGAGTGCTGACGCTCTACGGTATCATCCCGCTCAGTGCAGAGCGCTGGTTCTGGCTGGGGATTTCGATTGTTACAGCGGTAACGGTCGCGCGGCGGGTCGACGGCGCCGCCTTCGGCCACGGCGCGCTGGTCGGATTGCTGCTCGTGGTGACGGCCAAGCTGATACAGGCGATCTGGGCCGACACGTACACGGCGCACAATCCGGCGCTGCTGGAAAAGCTGTCGGGACCCTCCGACGACGTGCAGTTCCAGTACCGGATGCTGATGATTGTCCCCTTTATCGGCATTGCCAACGCGTTTGTTGTGGGGTTGATGACCCACTTCACCTACAAGGCGAGGCCGCGAGTACAGAAGGGACGGCCGGAATGAACCGCGAGCCGGCGGAGCGCAAGAAGCTTGACATTCGTCACATCGGGGCGAACAATTGACACCCATGGGCCCATGAAAGGGGAGCGTCATCGCAAACGCCATTTCGGATAACGGCTTTCGGCGGACGAAGATCGTCTGCACTCTCGGTCCCGCCTCGAATACCCCCGCAATGATCGGCAGGTTGCTCGCGGCCGGTATGAATGTCGTGCGTGTCAACATGTCGCACGGCGACCACGACTCCCACGCGGGAGCGATTGCAGCGGTCCGCGACGCGGCCAAAGAACGCTCTCTCCACGTCCCCATTCTCATGGACCTGTCGGGCCCCAAGATGCGGATCGGCGCCTTCGCCGCCGGCTCGGTCGAACTGGCGCCCGGCGCCTCGTTCACGCTGACGGCTCGTGACGTGCCCGGCGACAAGGACGCCGTGTCCGTTAACTACCCGCCGTTGATCGGCGACTGCAAGCCCGGTGACCGGATCCTCCTGGGGGATGGCGAGATCGAGCTTCGCGTCGTGGCGAGTGACGACGCCGGACTCCGCTGCGAAGTCGTATTCGGCGGAGAACTCAAATCGAACAAGGGCATCAACGCCCCCGGCGTCAAACTCAGCGAGAAAGTGCCGACCGACAAAGACCTCGACGATGCGAGGTTCGGCGTCGAGCAGGGTGTCGACTGGTTCGCCCTGTCGTTCGTCCGGTTTCCCGGCGAGATAGAGAGGCTGCGCGAGTTCCTGCGCGGGCTCGGTGCCGATATCCCCGTCCTCGTGAAGATCGAGAAGAAAGAGGCGCTCGACGACCTCGACGGGATCCTCCGCGTCGCTGACGCGGTGATGGTGGCGCGCGGTGACCTCGGACTCGAGTTGCCCATCGCCGAAGTCCCGCTCGCGCAGAAAGAAATCATACGCATGGCCGTCGCGTGTGGCCGGCCCGTCATTACCGCCACCCAGATGCTCGAGTCCATGATCAACAACCCCCGCCCGACTCGTGCCGAGGCGGCCGACGTGGCCAACGCCGTCTT
>CBDVDJ010000697.1:0-1925 GCA_965372695.1 uncultured bacterium | reverse complement strand
TGCGCCTGCGCCTGCCCCTTCACGAGCACCGTCTCTCGCGAGCGGCTCAGACCCATCCGGTTTCCGTAGTAGATACGCGCCTGGCCCTCGTCGGGCCCCACTCCATCCCACATCGGCGCTCCCAGAATGATTTCGTCGTAGCCGTCATTGTTGACGTCTCCGGCGCACGCCACCGCCGCGCCGAGCATCGCCCCGGCCTGTCCCGACTCGAGATGAAACTGATATTCGGGGCGAATTCTGGTGGGCGAGGAATAATAAACGTAGATCCTTCCGCCATAATTCGGATTGACAGCGGTGAACGGCTCACCAACGAGGAGATCGCTGTAGCCATCACCGTTGACGTCACCGGCGGTCGAAACAGCGCTGCCATAGTGAGTCTGGCTCGGAAAGTACCCCTCGTGGACCCAGACGGGATTGAACTTGACCAGTTTCGTCGTCGCACTCAGCGACGGGACCATTGTCGCCAGGACCAGGAGCGCGAGGACGGCGACTCGTCTGCAGGCACAGAGCATCATCGCGAGACCTCGCGGTAGATCTTCATGTCCGTCGGATTTTTCAGGCCGTGGATCAGGCGGACCATGATAATTTCGTCGGGGAGCGGGTCGTCGGGAAGCGGCTGCCCGGCATACATCAAGAACCCGCTGGGAAGGTGCGCCAGGCGGATCGTGTGCCCGAGTTCGTGCATCAACACCTGCCGCAACCGGACGGCGATCGGTATCGAGTTGACGATGTCGATGTCGGAGCGAAGCGGGTACCCGTCGGCGTCCTGCTCGTGGCGCGTCACGCCGACCAGCGGCGACATTTCCTCGATCGTCTTGACCGTGATCGTCGTCCCCCACGGCGCCGGCTCATCAACGATTTCCCACAGTTCGATCCCCGTCAATTCCATCCAGCGGTTGGCCGCTTCGACGGCGAACGCGCGGTAGTCGAGGCCACTCGTGTTTGTGTACTCCGGGATGTAGAGCGGCACCGGAAGCTGTTTCCACCGTCGAAAAACCGAAAAATCCGCCTGGTAAGTCACCGTCGCCTGGCGAAACAGCGTGAGTATGGATAGCGCCGGGTAACGCTCGCTCATGGCGTGCGGGATGACGACGAAGAGTTGCTCGACGTCCCCGGTAAATTCGAATTCTTCGCGTATATCAAAGTATTGCGGGGCGGCCGGGTCGTTTCCGAGCAAGACAGTGATCCACTGCGGGCGGAGGTCGGTCAACTCGAACTCACCCGCCGCGTTGGTGGGGAGAGAGCGCGAGAAAATTTCACCCTCGACCTCTACGACGAATCCCTCGACCGGCGCCTGCGTCAACGCATCGATCACGCGTCCCGAAAAGCTGAAGCCCGGCACCTGGAGAACGGCGACGTTGCTCGCCTCCGACGCGAGGTCCGCGTCATCGATGGTCATGACGGCCACGCTTATCTCGCCGCCCAGATCCGGTCGCCGGAAAACGTATTCCTGCGGCGTTCCCGGCCGCGCGGGCAAAGGTGGGTCAAGGACAGGGTTTGCCTGTTCCCAGTCGAAAGCGGCGTCGTACAAATAGCGGATTTCGTAGCGCGAGATTTCCGACGCCGTGTGCGACACATCCGGAGCCGTCCACGACAGGACCGCGTCGCCCGTGGCCGCTTCGTACACGAGCGCGGCGTCGGTAATGCGTTCGGGGACCTTCGGGGGGTCGGGCAGGGGTGGATAATGCTCGACGTCGGAGCACGACGAAAGCGCCAGCACTGTAATGACGGCGGTGAGTAGCTGCAAGCCCTTCCGGTAACTCATATTGTGTCTTTCACCAGGGGAGGTGGTTCGCCTGTATTAATTATACCCGTCGGATGGCGTGATTACAACCGGCGGCGGGGCCGGGAGCGCCTCCGCTGCCGGTGCTCAGCGCACCAGGACCATCTTGCGAACAAAGGTCTCGCCGGCGTAGACGAGCCTC
>CBDVDJ010000696.1:0-1931 GCA_965372695.1 uncultured bacterium | reverse complement strand
GTTCCATCACCCAGACGTAGCCCCTGCCCGGATCACCGCCCGGTTCGAGCGGTCGCGACGAATTGAAGTAGAGCTTCTTTCCGTCGGGAGAAAACACCGGCGTGCCGTCGTTGTGTTCACCCGAAAACGGCGCCACCGCCGGTTCGGACCAGGAACGCTTGTCGCGTTTCACGAACCAGATTTTCTGTTCGCGGAAACTCGTCTTGTACGACGACCAGTAGATCTCGTCGCCGCGGGGAGATACGGCGGGATAACTGTGCGCCGAGAGATCGGTCGCGACAATACCCGGCGCGAACAACGCCGGCGCATTCCCCGGCGGTTCCTGCCCGAGATAAGAGATGTCATCGGCACATGAAATCAGCAACAACAGTATTACAGCGGTCAGCAGCGTCTTCGATCGGTTCATTTGTCGGCCTCCTTTATATATCGTAACGCCGGTGAGTGCCGAAATCCCGAAACTTTTGTCCGGATCTGTTGTAAATTTGAATATCATCGCCATACGAGTGTCGCCCCATCCTCGATCCCCTGGAGGTCCCGCCGTGAAACCGAAACTGTATCTTGTTCTGTTAATGTTGATTGGGTTTCCCGCCATCGCCGTCGCCAGCGGCGCTTACGAGGTCGTCGTGCACTATAATGGAGGCCCGGACCACACAGGTGTATATGACACCCGGCCACTCGGCGAGTTGAGCGGTCTCAAATGGAAATTCGACACGGCGGGCGACGTCACGGGCCCGCCGCTCGTCCACGACGGCGTCGTTTACTTCGGAGACTGGGAGGACCACTTCTACGCCGTCGACGTGGAAACGGGGAAAGAGTTGTGGCAGAAAACCGGCGTGACCGCCGTGGCGGGACCACCCACGATCTCCGGAGACGTGGCCTACTGGGGCTGCCGCGAGGGGACGTTTTACGCCCTCGACGCAAAAACGGGCGAGGAGCTGTGGAACTTCAAGACGGGTGGCGGCGTGTGCTTTCCGCCGCTGGTCCACGATAACATCGCCTACTTCACCAGCCACGACAGCTGTTACTACGCCGTCGACATAAAGACGGGAGAACTCGTTCGCAAGCTCAGGGCAGAGACCGGGAGCTGCTGCAGCCCGTCGTTGTTCGAGGACGTGGTGCTCATATCCGACTGGAACGGCGTCGTGCACGGATACGAACTTGCGCTCGCCGGAGAGCGCTGGCGCTTCGCCGCCGGGATGAAGATCTACCATGCGCCGTCGATCCACGGCACCACCGGATTCGTCGGGAGCTACGACCACAGCGTCTACGCGATCGACCTCGAGACCGGCGAACAGGTGTGGGCGTTCGACACCGGCGAGGAAGTGAGCATGGATCCCGCCGTCCGCGACGGCGTTGTCTATTCCAACACCCAGCAGAGCCACCTCTACGCGCTCGACGCCGCCACCGGCGAGGTGATCTGGGACTTCGACCGCGACGGCAAGGTCTACTCCAAACCGGCGCTGGCCGGCGACATGCTCTACTTCGGGAGTGGCGACCACTTCCTCTACGCACTCGACCCGGCGACCGGCGAGGAGCGCTGGAAGTTCGAGACGCAGGACATGGTGTGCAACCCGGCCGTGTACGACGGCCACGTGTACTTCGGTAGCGGCCACGCGGTCTACTGTCTCGAATAGCGGCGTCGGACGGTCAAAAGTGTAAAGTCTTTTTACCGCCTCAATGAATGTGTAAAGTCTTTTTACCGCCATAATGGCGGTAAATATTCTTGCACTTTTGCCGCACCGGGTTCGAGGCGCAGGACATGGTGTTCAACCCCGCCGCTTACGACGCCCGCGTATACTATGGTGTGCGCCCCCGCCGTCTATGACGCCCGCATATACTATGGTGTGCGCCCCCACCGCTTATGACGCCCGCGTATATTTCGGGAGCGGCGCCGCGATCTACTGTCTCGAATAGCGTGGTCAGCGGCCGAT
>CBDVDJ010000695.1:0-1940 GCA_965372695.1 uncultured bacterium | reverse complement strand
ATTGCAGCCGTCGATGCCAGTATAGCGATCGCAAAAGCGGTCAATAGAATCTTCATGGTAGAATCATTCCCTTCTTTCTGTGGAGTGCGGCGATTGTACCACTCGCCCACATATTTTCCAGCGATAATCCTCCGGGAGCGTGAAAGGTACGCGCACCCCGTGACGGGTAACGTATATAATAACTACGACTTAAGAGACAACCCCGGGGATGCTCCGAGGGCGCTCTTCTGCCGGGACGTCGGACGGCCTCCAGGGGGCCCGACGCGCCCCACTCGCCTTCCACCGGGTCATGTCGTGTGTTACAATTTCGAGCTCTGGAGTTTCCGGCGTAGAATTCTCACCTCTACCATCGGTTCGTCCGGAATTTCCCGCAATCAAGACGTTGATTCGCAACCATGAAGATATTTTGGATCGAGGAGACAATACTGACATTCGATCAGCTATACAAAAACCTTGCACAGCAAGTTCGATCCGGTGACCTGGAATCCGCGAGGCATAGTGCCGATGAATTGCGGCGGAGAATCCAGGATGAGATAACAGGCTCGGAGCGCAGGCACATCCTGCGTAACATCGAAAATATCCTGGATGGACGCAAAGAGGCTTTTATACTCGACTACGGTTGCGGCGGAGGACGGACCGTGGCCTATCTCACGCAGCTGGGGTTTACAAACGTCTACGGCGTCGATCTGAAGCCTCAAGACTCGAACAACACGATCATGGAGCTGCTCGGCGTCGAGAACACACGCTGCTTCCAGTATGACGGCACGACATTACCTTTCGACAACGAAAAGTTCGACCTGGTGTTCTCCGAGCAGGTTCTGGAGCACGTGCACGATATCGATGGCTACTACCGGGAGTCTAGCAGGATTTTGAAACAGGGTGCGACCGGGTTTTTCTCGTTTCCGCATAAGTACATTCCTTATGACGCGCACGGGAACACCTGGTTCATCCACATGCTACCTCGATCCGCCACCCATTTTTGTTATCGCGTCATGGGCCGGGACGTCGACCGCCTCACAAAACTCCTGAATTTTCAGACGATTTCCTATCACAGAAACGTCGCCATGCGCTATTTCGACGACGTTACCAACGTTGCTTCCGACAGACTCAAAAGGTTTTCGCCGGACGATCTGCAGCGCTACAGAGGGAACAGAAAGATGCGCAAGGTGATAGACCGGCTGATAAAAAACGATTTTCTCGGTCGCCCGTTACTTCTGTTGATCACGCAGTTTGCGATCGCCGATTTGCTCATGCGAAAGCCGGACCAGGTAGAGTTGTGAGCTTCAGCCGCCCCAGCCCCGACTATCCTCTCATCTTCTGGAGCTTTGTCCACTGATCCCCGGTGAGGATCCTTTTTATATCAGCCTGCGTGTTCTCCCGGATCTCGGATAGCGACTTGATCATCGCGTCAGGGTCGAATTCGTCACTTTCGTCGTGTAGCAGGAACGTTTCGACAACGCTGCGCATGTCTTCGTCGACCACGAGAGTTAATGCAGTCATCTGGTCATCGGTGAGTTCAAGCGAATCCTCGAACTGCTTCACACGAATTCGGGCGATATTTTCTGTGAGTTTGTAAAAAATGGCGGAGGAATATTGCGCCATCGTTTCGAGCTGTTCCGCGTCGAGAAACGAGCCGACGCTTTCACGAAACTTGCTGCGAGTGGCGTTGAATTCGTCGATCATATCCTGGGGATCGACGTTCTCGTCGCCCACACCGGCGGTCGCGATGACCAGGTTCTCTTCCAGGGTTACAAACGCCACGGCCAGCTTCTGTCGCTCACCACCATCGAGCTCCAGCAAGGCACAAATCTGGTCGAACATTTCGTGTTTGTTTTCACCGGCGTATGCGACCGTCGATGTCAAGACGGCGATTACGAGAATGGTCACTAACGTCTTCATAGTAGAATCATTCCTTTCTTTCTGTGGAGTGCGGCCATTGT
>CBDVDJ010000694.1:0-1943 GCA_965372695.1 uncultured bacterium | reverse complement strand
CGCCCCTTCGCGTTGGAGTCCGGTTTGTCCGGAACCGAAACGGGTCTAGTCCATATTGAACTCGCGCACCCACCCGTACTTGTCTTCGAGGTCGCCGGACTGCAGCCCGGTGAGGTAATCGTAGAGCTTCTTGCTGACGGGTCCGCAGATTTCGCCCGGCTCGAGATACCTGATGACCTCGCCCTTCCACGAGATGCTCTCGATCGGAGCGATGATCGCCGCCGTGCCGCAGCAGCCGGCCTCGGCGAGACCGGCCAGTTCGGAGACGTCGACGTCGCGTTCTTCGACGGTGATTCCCAGGTCGCGGGCTACCTGGCGCACGCTCATGTTGGTGATGCTGGGCAGAATCGTGTGTGAGCCCGGCGTGATATATTTGCCGTCTCTGGTGATGCCGAAGAAGTTGGTTGCACCCGACTCATCGATGTATCTCTTCTCTCTGGCGTCGAGATAGAGGACCTCGTCGAATCCTTTCTTCTTGGCGGCGAAAGAGGCGCGCAGCCCGGAGGCATAATTACCCCCCACCTTGACATCGCCGACACCGTTGGGCGCCGCGCGGTCGATTTCTTCCTCCACCATGAGATTGACCGGCTGGAGCCCGGTCTTGAAGTAGGGTCCCACGGGGGTGACGAACACGATCCACTTGTACTCGGTCGACGGCTTGACGCCGATGGTGCCGCTCACGCCGATCAGCAGCGGGCGGATATAGAGGGCAGCGCCGCTGCCGTAGGGCGGGATCCAGCGCTTGTTGAGGCGCGTGACTTTTTCGACCGCCTCCACGAACTTGTCCTGCGGGAACGGCTCCATCATGATCTTGCGGGCCGTCCGCTCCATGCGCTTGGCGTTCTCGTCGGGGCGGAAGCAGAGGATACGGCCGTCTTTGGCCTCGAACACCTTGAGTCCCTCAAACGCCTCCTGGCCGTAGTGGAGGCACGTCGACGAGATGTGAAGCGCGATCTGGTCGTCTTCGACGACCTTGCCGTCGTCCCACTTCCCGTCTGCGAATGTGTATTCCAGATGACAATCGGTCTTTATGAAATCAAAGGGGAGATTGCCCCAGTCCAGATTGACTCTATCCATAATGCCTTTCATTTCGTTACCACCCATCTCCTTTCGCGACACCATTTGCCGCATTATTCAGAACGGTTCCGGGATCCACTTTAACGCGAAAGTCGTTATTTGTCAACGATTTTCGGGATCGGCCGGCTTGTGTAACTCGTGCGGCGGCATTGATTTGCGGCGTGATTTCGCGGCCTTCGACGGCCCTCGATCACCGCTTGTCATGACCTCCCCCTCGTGATTATACTGCACCGTGGACGCATAAAATCAACGCAGCCAGCAGGAGGCCATTGGATGTTTAAAATCGTTCGCAGAGAGTCGGTCAACGACGACGTATTTCTTATGGAAATCGAGATCCCCGCCATTGCCGCGGAGGTACAGCCCGGGCACCACATCGACATTCACGTCAATCCGGACGGCGCGCCGCTGACATTGCCGGTGGCGGGGTACGACCGCGACAAGGGCACCATCACGATCGTCCACAAGGCCCACGATCTGCCCAGCCTCCAGCTGTCGATGCTCCGGGAAGGTGACGAAGTATTCCAGATCCGCGGTCCCCTCGGGCATGCGTACTCGTTCGAGAATACCTCCAAGGTGGTCCTCGTCGCCGAGGACCTCGGGGTCGCGTCGCTGTACCCGCGGGCACAGGCATACAAGGAGCGCGGGGCATACACGATCGGCATCCTTGGTTTCGAGACCCGGGCCGACATCTACTGGGAAGACGAGTTCGCCGCTATCTGCGACGAGCTCTACGTGTGTACGAGCGACGGAAGTTACGGAGTCACCGGGCGCATCACCAATCCGCTGCGCGCCGTCTGCGACATGCACAAGGATCTCGAACGCATGGTGGCCATCGGCCAGCTCGCCAGGATGAAAAAGGTCGCCAA
>CBDVDJ010000693.1:0-1946 GCA_965372695.1 uncultured bacterium | reverse complement strand
ATGAGCCAGCCCCTCATACTGGAAATAGGCCTCGGCAAGCTCCAGGCGGCCTCCCCGGAAGGAGATCGCATCGGCGCCCGCCAGCGCGGCCTGCTCACCGGTGGGAATAAGCTGCACTTTCCCACCCTCGTAATAGTCGAACTTCTTGAGCACGAAACTGACGATCCGCGCTCCGCGGCTGGCCATCTCGACCACGTAGTAAGGTGTTTCCACCCTGACGATCTGCTCGGGACCCGCCTGATTGCGCAGTGTCATGGCTTCCAGCGCTGTCCGTGGCATCTCGTCGCCCAGTGCGAACTCGTCCTGCTCGGTACCGTACGCGCTGAAAGCCGGATCCGAGCCCTGATCCAGCGCCGCGCCCCTTGGTGCCTCTGTTCGGCTGGTTTGTCGCCGCAGCGCCTCATCCTCGCCGCCGATCACTCCAGAATTCACTCCAGAATTCATGTCAGTGGCGGAATCCCGCGCCATGACGGCGGTGGAGTCCGTGGCCGCCGCGCGCCGGGACGGTCCGTAGATCTTTTCCATCACGATCTGGGAGCCGATCAGGATCAAGAAGATCAGCACGAAGGCCAGAACGGTTCGCCTATCCATTTGCGACCTCTCCGGTGTGCAGGGTCGAGGTCGAGCCCGAGTCGGCTCGATCAGGTTTCTTCGCGGCCTCCGGGACCGGATCGAATCCGCCCGGGTGCCAGGGATGACAGTGGCATATTCTGCGCAACGACAGCCACGAACCACGCCAGAAACCGTGGCTGCGCAGGGCTTCGCAGCTATAGACCGAGCAGCTCGGGTGGAAGCGGCAAGTCGCTGGTAGGCAAGGGGATATCAAGCGCCGGTAGAGCTTGATGATGAAATAAGGCACTCGCCACATGTTTCGTCCACGGGCCACCCTACCCCTGGTTTGCCGATTCGCGAGCGGGGCTCGGGTCGCCGGGCTTTCGGGCTCGACGGCGCAGAGAGACAAAAATCAATAGAGGTGACCGGGAGTTTCTCTCCGGACGTCACGGCGCCAGCAGTTGCTCGATCTCCGCAAGTACGTCTTGCGTCCTGGCGGCCAGGATTGCGGGGCGCGCGATGGCGACAAGCCACAATGCCTCAAGCGGTGCTGTCTCTTCCCGTTGCGGGTCTTCCGACGCCGCTTCCTCTCCGTCTCTCTTCTGGGTCGTCGACACTCCATGTCTGGTAACGCTTTTCGCGGCCGCCAGCGCTGCTGCAAAGCTCTCCGGCTCTCCGAGCGAGCACCGGTTCAGCGCTTCTCTCAGCAAGCGCTTGGCCCGGTTGCGCTGGACTGCACCACCGACTTTCCGGCTCGCAACGACGCCCTTGGCGTGCTCGGCGGCCGGCAACATATACAGCACGAGCAGCCGCCCGACCCTCTTGTAGCCGCTGCCGTACACCTTTGAAAATTCGCTCTTTCCCCGTAAAGACCGCCATTTGATGATATTCAGACGGCGGGCTTCACTATCACTCATCAGGCAGACAGACGCTTGCGTCCCTTGGAACGACGTCGTCGCAGAACGGCCCGACCAGCACGGGTAGACATACGCTTACGGAAGCCGTGGCGTCGTGCCCGTTTCAGGTTGCTCGGTTGAAATGTCCGCTTCACGAGCTCTCTCCTTCGGTGAAATTTTTCAGCGGCGAAACGTTAATGTAGTGATCGTTAACTGTCAAGGAGGATCGCGAACAGGCCCCATCTGGGATCGTTCTCGAACATTTCCCGGTATTGTCCGACCCACCTTGGAGTTACAACTTATTTGCCCCGACCGACCATAAAAAGGCTTGCGAGGCAAAATAGTGCGTGATAACTTCGCGCACACCTGTGGATGATTTATTTGTGGTGGGTTTTATGTTATCAACAAAATATTGGTTATGTGGACAACCTGAGTGTTTGTGTGGTTTTGTTTTTTAATTTGTTTTCCAAGCAAAGCCTGTATTTATAAATGACGCAC
>CBDVDJ010000692.1:0-1946 GCA_965372695.1 uncultured bacterium | reverse complement strand
GCAGCTGATATCGCGAAGCCTTCGTGCTTCGCGATATCAGCTGCGAGTTCGGGCGACAAACCCTCCGGCTTTTGCCGGGGGGTTTCTTTGTCACGTAAACAGGCCCACGACACCGTTGACGAGGGCGTAGTAGCCGTTGACGGTGACGGTGACGGGCAGCGACAGGATCCTCCAGAGGATTCCCGACATCATCAGAACTATGAGGATGAGAAAGCCGAAGCGGCCGATCGACGCGAGCGCCTGCCGCGGTCCGGGAGGAAGGAACCTCATCAGGATCCAGTGGCCGTCCAGCGGCGGGATGGGCAGCAGATTGAACAGCGCAAGTACGGTGTTCCACATGATGAGCGCACTGCACAGCGTGTTGAAAAAGAGAAATGAGCGGCTCGTGGCCGCGTTGAGCCCCGGCGCCATTTCGTAGACCACGGCCACCACGATCAAAAGAAGCGCCCCGCCCAGAGCGAGACAGAGGTTGGCAAACGGCCCCGCGGCGGCGACGTATGCGTTGTGGACCGCCGGATTTCGCAGGTTGGCGCTGTTGACCGGAACCGGCTTGGCCCAGCCGAACATCATCCCCTGCGACATTGCGAGCAGCGGGACGAGGATAGTCCCGAAAATATCGACGTGCGGAATCGGATTCATGGTGATCCGCCCCATCGCGCGGGCAGTCGGATCACCGAAGTACTCGGCAGCGAGTCCGTGTGCGTTCTCATGAACGATGATCGAAAAGATCAACACGGTGTAACCAACGATGATGGTCAGGGGGTCAAGTCCAGCCAATGCAACTCCTCTTCAGCGAACGTCCAGTATCTTGTGTACCTGCGGGATGACGCGCACGTCATCGAGCAGCGCGCCGGCGGCTTCGCGCCCCGAGTCGAGCAGACGGTAGACGCTGCGGACCGCCTCCGGCGACTTGCGGTTCGAAAGAATCGTACCGCTCTCCGGCTGGAGAACGAAAGGGATCGCCGGATCCGCCGACGCCACCAGCCGGGCGGCCAGTTCGATCTCGCGCGGCGTCGAACGGTCGTCGACGACGACCTTGACGAATACGCCCGCACCGTTGCCGTTACCGGCGAGCCGGGCAAGAAACGCCTCGTGACGTTTCCACGCCACGGTTCCCGTCGCCGACGGGAGCTTGATGTCCATGGCGACGACGTCGACGTATGGAAGGATCTTCGCAAACTCGACGTCGTGCAGGCCGTTGGTCTCCAGGTAGACCGAGAGTCCGCCTTCCTTGCACCGTCGCGCCACGTCGACAACGAATTCGCCCTGTTCCAGCGGTTCCCCGCCGGTGATACTGACCGTGTCCGTCCCCCCGTCGCGCCGCGCCGCGTCGAGGACCTCGCGCGCCGCGTCGGTGGAAGTGACCGGGTTGGGCAGTGTTCTTGCGTCCTCGCCGTCCTGCCCGTGGATCACGAAGCGCGGCGACCGGACCTTGCCGTAAACCGTGTCGCACCAGCGGCACGTCGCGGAACAACCACCCGTCCGGAAAAACACCTGACGCTGGCCCACCAGCGGACCTTCTCCCTGGATCGAGCAGAATATTTCGGAAACGTATCCCGTCGTCATAAAACTTCCCGGACCTTGGTTTCGGCGTGGGCGGCAGTTGCCAGTTCTCTGGAGTACCGGTCGAGAAGCAACCGCAGCACTTCGACCGGTGGCGCGCCCAGTTCATCGAGCCCCACCGCCGCAACCGGCGCGCCCGCCGGATCGACGTTGATTCCCAGGTGGATCAGGCAGGACCGCCGCGACGGAGCGGCGATGGAAACCGTGAGCTTGCGTCCGTCGCAGTAGAGATCGTCGCCGTCCCTGCGGACCACGATCCCCCGATCCCCCAGTACCTCGCTCAAGATACACACCAGGAGCCGCTGCCGCAACACGGCCGTTTGCAGTGTACACGCCGGGTGCTCGATGACGACGTGAGCCATCCGGGCCGCCTCGATCACGGC
>CBDVDJ010000691.1:0-1948 GCA_965372695.1 uncultured bacterium | reverse complement strand
TTTGTAATCGTCCTCGCCGAATGCGGGCGCAATATGGACAATGCCCGTGCCATCCTCCAGGCTCACAAAATCTCCCCCCACCACGTGGAACGCGCCCTCTTCGCCGATGAAGAAATCGAACAGCGGCTCGTAGGAACACCCGGCCAGGTCGGCGCCCTTGATGCGGTCGACCACCTCGTACTCGCCATCGAGAACGCCCAGGAGCGCTTCGGCGAGGACCAGGGTGTCGCCGTTGTGACGCACCCGGACATAATCGTGCGTCTCGCCGACGGCGAGCGCCGCGTTGGAAATCAGCGTCCACGGCGTTGTCGTCCAGACGAGGAAGTACTCGTCGGCTTCGTTGCTCTTGAACTTGACGACTATCGACGGATCGGAGACGTCCTTGTACCCCTGGCTCACCTCGTGGCTGGACAGAGACGTCTCGCAGCGGGGACAGTAGGGCACGATCTTGTGCCCCTCGTAGAGTAGCCCCTTCTTCCAGATCTCGGACACGATGTGCCAGACCGTCTCGATATAGTCGTTCTCGCAGGTGATGTACGGGTCGTGCATGTCGACCCAGAACCCGATGCGGCGGGTGAACTCGACCCACTCCTTCTCGTAACGGAACACACTCTCACGACACTTCGCGTTGAATTCGGCCACGCCGTATTCCTCGATCTGCTCCTTGCTGTCGATCCCGAGCTCCTTCTCGACTTCGATCTCGACGGGAAGGCCGTGGGTGTCCCATCCGGCCTTGCGCAGCACGCGGTACCCCTGCATCGTCTTGTAGCGACAGACGAGGTCCTTGCACAGCCGCGCGATCACGTGGTGGACCCCCGGTTTGCCGTTGGCGGTGGGGGGGCCTTCGTAGAACACGAACGGTTTCGTTTCGGGCCGCTCGTCCACGCTGCGCCGGAAGATGTCGTTACGGTCCCAGTAGCCGATGATCGCCTGCTCGGATGCGGGCGTGTCGTCGGCCGACGGCAACCGGGTGATTCTCTTCTCGCTCATGGGTGGGTTCTACGCCCTTTCCAGGTATTGAATGATGAGCTTTCGCAACTTCGGCTCCGACTTCCCCGCCGTGGCGATGATCTTCGGGATGTCCGCCGGCTCGAGCGCGTCGGGGCGGCACAGGTCGGTCACAATGGCCAGTCCCAGCACCTGCATGCCGCCGTGGACCGCGACGATATTCTCCGGCACCATCGACATTCCCACGACGTCGGCCCCCACGCGGCGCAGGAAGCGGTACTCCGCCGCCGTTTCCAGATTCGGGCCCGCCACAGCCACGAGCACGGCACGCCGGACGGGGAGGCCCTGTTCGACGGCAATCGCCTCCGCCAGTTCGCGCCGATTGCGGCTGTACGGGTCGGACATGTCCGGAAAGCGCGGGCCGAGGCGGCCGTCGTTCCAGCCGATCAGCGGGTTGTCGCCCATCAGGTTGATATGGTCGGTTATGACAACGACGTCTCCCAGATCGAGGTGCGAGTCCATGCCGCCGACGGCGTTGGTGACGATCAGGTCGCCGGCTCCAAGCGCGCGAATGACGCGGATGGGAAAGGTGATCTGCTGCATCGAGTAACCCTCGTAGTAGTGCAGCCGCCCCTGCATCGCCACCACCTTCTTGCCGCCAAGGGTGCCGATCACCAGATTGCCTTCGTGGCCGATCCCGGTGGGCTCCACGAAATGGGGTATCTCTTCATAGGGGATGACGACATCCGCCTCGATTTCTTCGGCCACGTCTCCCAGCCCGGTACCCAGCACGAGACCGAACTTCGGCTTCATACTGGTCCGGGTAAGGATATGGTCCGTCGCTTCACGAATCTGTTCGAAAAGATCTTTCAACTTGAGTCTCTTCCAGTTGAGAGGAGGGCCGACAGGTCGATCTGATTGACAAACACCGGAGTTTATCAGAAGTCCGTGCCCAGTAAAACGAAAATCGCCGGCACGTGATGCGTGCCGGCGATTCCCA
>CBDVDJ010000690.1:0-1952 GCA_965372695.1 uncultured bacterium | reverse complement strand
GAGGATTTTCTGATGAAACGGCAACTGACATTCAATAGTGCAATGAGCCAATTGTGTCGTCGGGTTGTCTTACCGACGGTCTCGCTGATTCTCGTGGCGGCTGGCGCCATCGAGACGGCCGACGCGCAGGACGGTAATGGAACACCCGCCCGGAACAGCGGCCGGTTTCAGTATTCCATCATCATCGACGGCGATCTTGCGGTCGTCGGTGCCGAGTGGCAAGACGGCTTCAAAGGAGCCGCTTACGTACTCAGGCGCACCGGCTCCGGGTGGGCGCTGGAACAAAAACTGACACCCGGCGACCTCGGTCGTTACGACCACTTCGGCCGATCGGTGGCCATCGACGGGGACCGCATCGTCGTCGAGGCGCCGTGGCACGACGGGTTGCGCGGCGCGGCCTGGGTCTTCACACGCGTGGACGGCGAATGGATCGAACAAGAGAAACTCACCGGGACGACGGCGGTACGAGCCGCGCTGCAGGACAAGGAACGCGCGCCCGACCGCGCGACGACGAACGACGTCCTGGCGGCGGCCGGCCTCGTCGTCGGCGGTTCTGAGCCGCCGGCGCTCCCGGCGGCGGCGCCCCCATCCGTCGATAGCGTCCTGGTCACCGACGGTACGCTCGAAGACCGGGTCGAGGTCCGGTGGCCGAGCGTGGAACTCGACGCCATCGTCTACAAGGTACTGCGCGACGGCGCGCTGTTGTCCATCGTGGCCAGCGACGACTCTCTGTACATCGACGAGACCGGTACGATCGGCGTCAGCTACGAGTACTGTGTTGTCGTCAAAGACATGGCCGACCAGGAAAGTACTCCGGTGTGCGCCAATGGCCGCCGTATCATCTTTGCCCCCACGTCGGTCGCCGCATCGGACGGCGAATATGTCGACAGGGTCATCATCAACTGGGTCGATCTGTCGAAAATCGAAGACGGTTACTACTTATACCGGGACGGCTCGCCCATCGACACTACAGGACCCAACGCGTCGTGGCTCGACGACCCCACCGCCGTACCCGGCGTCACGTACGACTATGAAGTACGCGCGTTTGTGACGAGTGGCCAGCAGTCCCTCGCCGTAGCCGACACCGGTTGGCGCGGTTTTGTTCCTCCGCCGCTGGACGTCTCCGCCTCCGACGGTCAGTATCTCGACCGCGTCGTGATCACGTGGCAAATCCCGGACACCAGCCAGACTGGTTACCGGGTCTACCGGGACAGTGTACTGATCGGTACGGTTGCTGAAACGGTCGACACATACGTCGACTCGCTCGTGGTGTTCGGTGACATCCATACCTACTGCGTGGCCACACTGGGCGCCGGCAGTATCGAATCGATATGGGTGTGCGACGAGGGCGGCACCGGTCTGACGGCGCCGGGAAGCGTGGCCGCTACCGACTCCACCTGGGATGACCGTGTCACGATCACGTGGGACGACCTTTCGAATTACGAAAACGGATACGAGATCTCCCGGGCGCTGGCGCCGGATACAGTGGTGCTGGATACCACCAGCGCCAACGCCGAGATATATCACGACTACACGGCCACATCGGACATCACGTACACATACCTCGTCCGTGCGATTAACAACCAGGGCGGCGTGTCGGCGTCCATTGCGGATGACGGCTATCAGAGTATCGTGCTCGCTCCCGTTGAGGTCCAGGCCACAGACGGCGCCTTTGAGGACCACACCCACATCACGTGGCAGAGCCATTCGACAACGGCCGGTCTGTTCAAGATCCATCGCGACGGCGTCTTTATCAAATCGCTGAGTGTGGGGTACGCGAACTACAGCGACTACGGCGGGACAGCCGGGCAGGATTACGAATACACCGTCGCGTCCGTCACCGCCCTCGAAGTCGAGGCGGTGAGTCTGCCCGATTCGGGCAGCCGCGACCTCGGGGTTCCATCGTCCGTTGAAGCAACCGACGAAGAGTACGAAGACCGGATCGTAATCTC
>CBDVDJ010000689.1:0-1959 GCA_965372695.1 uncultured bacterium | reverse complement strand
GGCAACACCTGGCCGATGTCGCTCGCGTGGCCGGTGCCCGGGTCCCGCAGGAGCAGGCGCGCCGAGGCCGGCGTGAAGGACTGGCCGCTGGCGTAGCGAAAGGCGGCGCCCAGGCGCCAGGCGCCGGCCCGGGTGGCGAGGATGAGATTGAGGTCGTGGCGGCGGTCGTACTTCGGCGGATACGTCCTGCCCCCGTTGATATCGTCGAACGTCCGCCGCGTCCACCCCAGCGTGTACCCCACCCATCCCGTCACCGCGCCGATCCGCCGTTCGACGAAAAACTCCACTCCCGACTGGTGCCCCCGTCCCCCGGTGATGAAAATGTCCTGAGCCGTCAGTCCCGACGATTCCAGCGGCGAGTTGTTATCGAGCGTAACCAGCGCACTCAGCCCCGTGTAGTAACCCTCCACCACAACCCGGTATCGAGGGACCGGCGTCCAGTCCAGCCCCAGAACCGACTGCCACGAACGGCTGGGCGGCGCCGTCTCGTCGATCGGCACATAAAAATCCCCGGCCGAAAATCCTTCCGTCGCGACCAGCTGCAGGTACTGATTGTAAATACCGGCGCCGAACTTGAGTCTCAGCTCGGGTGTGAGCGGGCGGACGCCCGAGAGCCGCGGTTCCACCAGATACCGGGCCCCGTCGTTGAGATAACGCAGTCGCACCCCGCCGCGCACCGACGTGCCGCCGGCGAAGGTCCACTGGTCCTCTACGAATGCCGCCGCTTCCCACGTCCTGGCCCGGTAATCGAGTACGATGTCCTGGTTGAAACTCTGCTGATAGAAGATCTGGTAGTGGGTGGCCAGAGCACCGGCAGTGACCCGGTGCGAAGCGCCGATGATCCACGACACGTCGCCCCCCAGAGTCATGTCCTGCAGGCGGTTGTCGATACTGATCGGCGTCGTGAACAGACGCAAGTCGGTGTCGCTGACATAACGGCTCAGCGAGAACCTCAGTTTGCCGAGCAGCGTTTCGCCGATCGGGATCTGGTAGCCCACATTGAGAATCCGGTTGCCCCACTCGATATTCAGTTCGCTGTCCTCGTCGAGAGGATAATCGACCACGTCGCGCCCGAAATACCCCCCGAGTGTCAGACCTCCCCGGCTGCCGCCCGTCGAAGAAAGCCTCGCATTGAGATCGTAGAAGTAATACGCCGGCAGCGGATTCTGGGGCGTGCTGATCGCGTCGAGGAGCGGTTCGAGATACGTGCGCCGGCCGCCGACGATCCACGAGCCGCCGTTCCCGACGGGACCCTCCAGCGTGAGCCGCGCGGCGATGGTGCTCACACCCGCCGTCCCCTGGAACTTCTTCCGGTTGCCCGTGCTGGAATGGACGTCGAGGACCGCTCCGAGCCGTCCACCGTATCTGGCCGGATAGGCCCCCTTGTAAAGGTTGACCTCGTCGAGGACGTCGGCGTTGAAAGTCGAGAAGAAGCCGAACGCGTGGGTGGGGTTGTAGATGGGTACGCCGTCGAGCAGGACCACCGTCTGGTCGGGCCCGCCTCCACGCACGTACAGCCCGCTCGAGATGTCCGACGCGGCCTGCACGCCGGGGAGCAGCTGCAGGCTGCGAATGGGATCGCCCTCGATGATGCCCGGCATCTCGGCGAGTTTGCCGGCGTCGACGCTGATAAAGCCCGGCTGGATTTCTTTTTCACGTTCGAAGCGGTCGGCCGTAACGACGATCTTTTCCACTTCGATCGGTTCCGGCGTCAACTCGATATCGCGGTGATAAGTGCGGTCCGACCTTACGATGAGGCTGTCTTCATACGAGGCATATGCGATCCGGGTCGCCCGGAACACGTACCGGCCGGGGGGAATACCCGGCAGCTTGAAGAGCCCGTCGCGTCCGGCAAGGGCGCCCCGGTTGATCGACCCGCCCCTCACCGTGTTGCCGATGACCTGGACGGTCACGAACCCCAGCGCCTCGCCCGAATCGCTGTCCTTGACCGAACCGGCC
>CBDVDJ010000688.1:0-1962 GCA_965372695.1 uncultured bacterium | reverse complement strand
AACCAGAGCCCGCTCGTCAGGCAGTACGCGGCGCGTCCTCTCGGCAAGCAGAAATACGACAAGGGCGTCGGCCTGCTCTCGGAATCGCTGCTGGACAGAGACGTGCGCGTCGTCGTCAACGTCGCCCGAGCGCTGGGCGAAATCGAAGAGGACGATGCCGTCCACCCTCTGGGTGAGCACGCGGCCAGACACCCGTCTCACCACGTCCGCATTGCGGCGATGGAAGCGCTGGGACAAATCGAGAGTAAAAAAGGCAAAGATTATATGATCCACGCCCTCATGGACGAGAGTATCGGCGTGCGCGTAGCGGCGGTCACAGCTGTATCACAAACGCTGGGAGGCGGCTCCGAGGTGTTCATCACGCAGTCGTTGACGGACGGCAGCCGCCTGGTGCGCGCCGCCGCGATGGAGGCGTACGGTACGGCCGACATCAAGGACCGGATCCCGACGTTGCAAGACGAAGCAAAAGGCAACGACGACCCGATGATGCGGTCGGCGGCGGTGCGGGCGCTCGGCAAACTGGACGACGACCGTGTCGGACCGATTCTCGTCGATATGCTCTCCGACAAGGACTGGGTCGTCGTGACGGAAACGGTGACGGCTCTGGGAAAACGGGATTACCGCGAGTCCGCCGGCCGTCTCGTCGAAGCGTACAACGAGCACGATAGCCGCGAAGGAGTCAATATCCGGCTGGCCGTATTACGGGTAGTGATCGAGTGGCAGTCGCCGGAAGCGCTCGCCGTCGCCCGGAGCGCGCTGTACAACCCCGACAAGCGGATCCGGACCGCGGGGCTCGATTACCTGCGAGCCGTCGGCGCGGACTCGCTCACCGTGATGAGCGACAGGGCGATTTACGAGGAGAACTTCGACCGCACGCGCCGCCGCGCGCTGTCGGCTCCCCTGGGCATTCGCCACGCCGTGATCACGACCCGTCACGGCGAGATCGAGCTGGAACTGTTCGGCGACGACGCGATCCAGACGGTCGCCAATTTTATAAATCTGGCCGAAGCGGGGTTTTACCGGGGTTTGACGTTTCACCGGGTGGTACCGAATTTCGTCGTTCAGGGGGGATGCCCCCGCGGCGACGGGTGGGGCGACGCGGGCTACTTCGTCCGTTCGGAGTTTACGCGATACCGCTACGGCGAGGGTTACGTGGGCATGGCGACGGACGGCAAGGACACGGGGGGATCGCAGTTCTTTATTACGCTCTCACCGCAACACCATCTCGACGGACGATACACGGTCTTCGGCCGCGTCACCAAAGGGATGAACGTCGTCTGGAAAATCGACCAGGGCGACACGTTCGACGTCCTCATCGTCGACTGACCCGCAATTTCTAGAAGAACCGGGCTCTTGCGTCGTCGAGCGCCTGAACGTGGGCTTTGAAGGCGATCGGATCGGGCAGATCGTCGAAGGGAAAGAAGCCGGCGTCGCATGCGTCGTCGCCGGCACGCAGTTCGCCGCCGGTCCGGCGCCCGGTGTACAGCAGCAGCACCACCCGGACTCGCGGGTCGTCCATCGCCGAATAGGCGCCGAACAAACCCGTCAATTCCACGTCCAGGTTCGTCTCTTCTTTCAATTCGCGGACGGCACACTCCTCTACGCGTTCATCGTATTCCACGAAACCCGCCGGCAACGTCCAGCCGCCGGCGCGCGGTTCGAATTTCCGCTGAACGAGCAGCACCTTGCCGTCTTCGATGACGATCACACCCACCGCCGGCGCCGGATTCTGATAGAAAACAAACTCACACTCGCCGCATACCTGCCGGTCGCGGCCATCGAGTGACCGCACCATGAGCTTTCCGCCGCAGCGGGGACAATGATGATAGTCGTCCCTCATTGCTTTCCCTGTTCCTCCGGGAACTCGACCTCGATCCTGGAAAGCATGAAACGCCATTGACGCTCCGTTTCTTCGACCGGCGTGTCGTATACCCTTTCGAACGCCTGCGCGAACAGGTCGTA
>CBDVDJ010000687.1:0-1978 GCA_965372695.1 uncultured bacterium | reverse complement strand
GAACAGCGTGGTATCGACGCCGACGGAACCCTGATCCTCGCCGGTGAGCCGGCGGTTGGCGGCGAGCAGGCCGACAGTGGAACCTCGAGGCAGGCTGTGCTGTGCGCGCACGACACCGTAGTCGGCGCGGGTCGGCGAGCCCGAGGGGTCGAGATCGAGGTCCTCGGAGGTGACGAGAGCCGAGAAGTCGGTCTTGCCGATCGTTCCGACCGCCTTGGCGCCCCACGTGATATCTCCGATGCTACGGCTGTAGAACTGCCGTATGCGTTGACGAAACATCTCGCTCCCCTCCAGGAAGAAGGGGCGTTTCTCCGGAATGAAGAGTTCGAAGCGGGTGAGGTTGATCTCCTCCACGTCGGCCTCGATGAGGGCAAAGTCGGGATTGGCGGTGAGGTCGATGGCCAGGGAGCTCGACGGGCGCCAGCGAAAATCGCCGCCGACCTCGAACTCCCCGTTGCCGTTCTCGTCGACGGCGCCGAGGGCGTAGGGGATCGGCTGCCACTTCTTCGCCGCGAGGCGCCCCGGATCGAGGCCGGTCAGTGTGCCGAAGTTTGAGACCCGGAAGCGATTTTCAGTCGGCGCCGACCACAGCGAGGTCTCGAGCCGTCTCGGCACGGTACGCATGAAGCTGAGTCCCCAGGTAAGCTCCGAGCCCGGGTGAAGGCGCAGGATCGAGAACGGTATCTCGAACTCCACCGTCCAGCGGTCGGAGAGACGGCGAGCGGCGCAGTTCCAGGCGTCGTCCCAGAGCTGGTCGATGGTCCGCCCGTTGTCGGCGATGCGCCCGTCCCACTGTGTGCCGAGAGCGTTGGTCTGGAAGACGTAGGCGGTGTGCTGATCGAGAAACGTGTCGAGCATCAACGCGACCGAGTCGTCGTTGTCGAGGTTCCCGTCGCGAGTTGTGACGGCGGCTGCGAGTTGCGACAGGTCAGGGTCGTAGGCCTCGAGCGCCACGTACAGGGAGGATTCGGTCTGGCCGATGTGAACAATCGTGCGAAACGGAGAGGCCCGGCCCTGCTCGGGATCGAGCTGGACAAGGTGTTCGTCGATCGTCGCGGCGCCGGACCACTCGTCGGGATCGATTACTCCGTCGACGCTCGGAGCTTGTTTCAGGGTTCCGATGGCGATGCTCGGACGCTGGGCTGCGGCGACCGTCGCAACGAGAGTCAGACCGGCAAACACAGCAATTCGGCTGATCCACGCGTTGGTCACGGAGAGCTCATTCGTCGTATTCCTCGAAAACTGGGAAGGGCAAGAGATTTCGAGTTTACTCCGCGGGCCTGCGGCGTCAAGCCTTGGCTCTGGCGCCAGTGATTGCGGGCGGTACTGAGGCCGACCGTCCGTGGAAACAGTGCCCTTGCAACCGTAATAGAATCAATTGGGGTTTCGCATCGGTAACGGACCCACGAGCATATAGAATTCGCTGCCTCGAACTGGCGCGCTATTCTCCATGTGAAATGATCAAGATCATTCCTGACGTCTCCGGTCTTTACCGCCCTGACGGCTTCGATGAGTCCAGCAGAGACTGGTACAGGAGCAAGATCAGGAGGCTGGAATCAGATCGAGGACGATGATCCGTGCCTCCGCGGCACCCCGTGGCCGCCCCGCTTCAAAGCGCCGCGCCACTCTTTTCCTTTTATATCACATCGTCCATTGACTTACTAAGCCAATGGCTTATAATATCTGGTGTGGTATGTGATTCGAATGGGACTCCAAAAAAGATCGGGCCAACCTGGTTAAGCATGGATTGTCCTTTCGGCAAGCATCTGTACTGTTCTCGAGCGGAGTCGATTGCCTGGAGATCTATGACGAATCCCATTCGTTGGAGGAAGACCGGTTCATCGCGGTCGGATCTGTTCAGAAAGGTGTCATTGTAGTGGTCTACACGGAGCGACAGGACGAAGTCATTCGAATCCTGAGCGCACGAAAGGCGACCGAGAAGGAGCGGGTTCTATTCGATGTATATTGGCGAGGCAAA
>CBDVDJ010000686.1:0-1988 GCA_965372695.1 uncultured bacterium | reverse complement strand
GCATGACTCCGTCCCGGCTGTGCATGAGCTCTCCGGTACCAACCCCGGGGAGGGCGACATCGTAGAGTTTCCGATCGAAGAGTACGCCTCCCGTATCTCGTTTCACAGCGTGAACATTTATTTCTCCGACGATACCACCAGGGCGGAAGTCGAGCTCACCCGCGACGGCGACGCCGCGTTTGGAAGCGCGCAGACCGACAAGCCGGCCCTTTCGCCGCTCGAAGTCCTCGCCGAAGCCACACTCGAAGCGGTTTCAGATTTCCTTGACGAAGTATCGAGGCTGTGTTTACTTGGTGTGCGGCGTGTCGCTTTCGGCGACACGACCGCAATTGTGGTACGAGTAGACCTGGTCAGCGGCCGGGACCGTAAAGCCCTCGCGGGTGCTTCCGTCGATTCAGGACACGAAAACCAGACGGTCGTATTCGCGACCCTGGACGCGGTCAACCGCGTTCTCGGAAAGCTGGACGTCAAGAGTTCGGTCGAGTACAAAATCAAATAGTTGTGAATAAAGCTCCGGTTAACGCCTCGATTCTTTTCAAGGCGTTCTACGTTTGCTACATCGTCTTCGGGTTCGCCTTTTTTGCCTACCTGATGCAGGATATTCCGATCGACCGGTTCAGGGAAATCCTGCTTTTTATCGCCCTCATTGTTGTCGCCGATACCGCCCAGATTACCCTCCCCAGGGGAGGGGCATCGATATACGCGTCGAGCCCGATCGATCTGGCCGCGATCGTGCTGTTCGGGCCCGGCGCAATAGCGCTGATCGAGGCCGTGGCGTCTTTTTTTACCGAGGTGTTCATCCAGCGCCGGCCGGCGATGAAGATCGCGTTCAACATCCCGCTCCTCATCGTCACCGTCGGAGCCGCCGGGCTGACGTATTACGCGTTCGGGGATTCGTGGACATCGGCCGACTCGTGGCGGTTCATTGTACCGCTGTCCGCCAGCGGATTCGTGTACTACGCCGTCAATACGATGTCGATCAGCATGGTCATCGGATTGAGCACCGGCAAGAATCCCCTGTCCATCTGGAAACAGAATTACATGTGGACGTTCTTCCACGTGCTCGCCTTCATTCCGCTGGCCGCCATTATCTCGCTGATTTACATGAGTCACGGGCCCTGGACGATTCTGCTGTTCATCGTGCCGATTTTTCTGGCGAGGTACAGTTTCAAGCTGTACGTCGACATGAAGGAGGCGCACATCAACACGGTCGGGGCGCTGACCTCTGCCATCGACGCCAACGATCCGTTCACGCACGGCCACTCCTACCGGGTGTCGTGTTATGCTCTGCGCATCGGCCGCGCGATGGGGTTGTCGTCGCGGGATCTCGAGATACTCGAGTACGGGGCGCTGCTTCACGATATCGGCAAGATCGCGATACAGCATGATATCCTCCTGAAGCCGGAGCGGCTTTCGGAGCAGGAATTTCTCACGCTCAAGCAGCATCCGACGATCGGCGCCGACATCGTGGAAAACCTCAAGTTTCTCAAGGAAGCGGCCGTTCTGGTGCGGTACCACCACGAACAACCCAACGGCAGGGGGTACCCCGACGGGCTCAAGCAAGACGAGATACCGGTGGGGGCGAGGGTAATCCTGGTTGCGGATGCTTTTGACGCGATGACGTCGGATCGTCCGTACCGCAAGGGGCTGTCCGTCGAAAAAGTGATCGAACAGCTGGACACCTACAAAGGGGAGCAGTTCGACCTGGAGATCTCCGATCTCGCGCTCAAGCTCATTCGCGCCGGCGAGTTTCCGCTCATCGTGGAGACGGATTCGACGACGGCTATTTACGAATCTCTGCGCGAGCGGTTATAATCGCCGGACCGAGGTGAAATCATCATGAAATACGAAGATTCCGGTGTCGACATCGACAAGGCCAATCAGGCCACCAAAGCCATTTCCGGGTTTGTCAAAGCGACGTGGGGCGAAAACGTCCTGTCCGACGTGGGGCAGTTCGGAGGGTTGTTCCGCGTGCCTGGTGAATACGA
>CBDVDJ010000685.1:0-1998 GCA_965372695.1 uncultured bacterium | reverse complement strand
ATCCGTTCCATCGCGCCCAGGACGCCACCGCGTTCGGTGATGCGGTCGAACTCGGTGAGCACCGCCTCTTCGACCAGTTCCGTCAGCTCCTCGATGATGAACGAGCCCTGCAGCGGGTTCTCGTTCTTTGCCAGACCGAGTTCGTGGTTGATGATCAGCTGGATCGCCATGGCGCGGCGGACCGACTCTTCGGTGGGCGTCGTGATCGCCTCGTCGTACGCGTTCGTGTGGAGTGAGTTGCAGTTGTCGTAGATCGCGTAGAGCGCCTGCAGCGTGGTGCGGATGTCGTTGAACCCGATCTCCTGCGCGTGGAGAGAGCGCCCCGACGTCTGGATGTGGTACTTCAGCTTCTGCGCCCGTTCGTCGGCGCCGTACATGAGCTTCATCGCCTTCGACCAGATGCGCCGGGCAACGCGGCCGATCACTGCGTACTCCGGATCGAGGCCGTTCGAAAAGAAGAACGACAGATTGGGTCCGATGTCGTTGATACTCATTCCGCGGCTCAGGTAGTACTCGACGTAGGTGAAGCCGTTGGACAGCGTGAAAGCCAGCTGGGTAATCGGGTTGGCGCCCGCCTCGGCGATGTGGTACCCCGAGATCGACACCGAATAGAAATTGCGCACCTTGTGGTCGATGAAGTATTGCTGTACGTCCCCCATCACGCGCAGCGCGAATTCCGTGGAGAATATACACGTATTCTGCGCCTGGTCTTCCTTGAGAATGTCCGCCTGCACCGTGCCGCGCGCCGTGTTCAGCGTGCGCGCCTTGATCTCTTCGTACTTCTCCCGCGGCAGCACCATGTCGCCGGTCAGCCCCAGCAGCATCAGGCCGAGGCCGTCGTTGCCCCGCGGAATCTTGCCGTTGTACACGGGCCTCGGCAGGCCGCGGTCGTCGTAGCGCTCGACGAACTTCTTCTCCACTTCCGCTTCGAGACCCGCTTCCCTGATGTAGAGCTCGCACTGCTGGTCGATGGCGGCGTTCATGAAGAAGGCGAGCATCATCGGCCCCGGGCCGTTGATCGTCATCGAAACCGACGTCTTCGGGTCGCAGAGGTTGAATCCCGAGTAGAGCCGCTTGGCGTCGTCGAGGGCGCTCACCGAGACCCCCGAGTTGCCGATCTTTCCGTAAATGTCCGGCCGCCGGTCCGGGTCGTTGCCGTAGAGCGTCACCGAATCGAACGCAGTCGACAGGCGGCGCGCCGGCATGTCGTAGCTCACATAGTGGAAACGGCGATTGGTCCTTTCCGGTCCGCCTTCACCGGCGAACATCCGCGTCGGGTCTTCGCCCTGGCGCTTGAACGGAAAGAGTCCCGCCGTATAGGGAAACTCGCCCGGTACGTTTTCCTGCAGGTTCCACCGCAGGATTTCGCCCCAGCTCTCGTAACGCGGAAAAGCGACGCGCGGAATACGCGTGTGCGACAGGCTCTCCGTGTGAGTTTCGATCTTGATATCCCTGCCGCGGACCTGGAACGTGTAAACGTCCTCGCGGTAGCGCGCCTTCTTGTCCTTCCAGCCCTCGAGTATCTCCCGGTTGTGCGGGTCGAGATCGAGCGCCACCTTCGCGTACGCTTCTTCCAGGTCCTTGATGAGGCGGTCCCGGTCGTCCATGTCGCTGTCGGCGAGCGTGTCGATCGTCTTGCGGATGCCGTAGAGCTTTTCCGCCACGGCACACTGTTCGTCGACCCACCGGTCGTAGCCGCGGTTGTTCTCCGAAATCTCGGAGAGATAACGAACGCGCTTCGGCGGGATGATGTAGACCTTTTCCGACATTTCGTCGGTCATCTCGAAATCCGACTCGAGATCGGCGCCGGTCTTCTCGACGACCTTGTCGACGACCGCCTTGTACAGGCGATTCACACCCGGATCGTTGAATTGCGATGCGATGGTGCCGAAAATCGGCAGGTCATCGTCTTTCACGTCGAAGAGGTTGTGGTTGCGCTTGTACTGCTTGCCCACGTCGCGCAGCGCGTCGTGCGCGCCCCGCTTGTCGAACTTGTTG
>CBDVDJ010000684.1:0-2005 GCA_965372695.1 uncultured bacterium | reverse complement strand
TGCGGACGTCCGGCGCCGCCGTGGTCATCGCGGACGGGGAACTCGACGGCGAACGCCTCGCCGGTGAGATCTCTGCGCTCCTCAACGACGCGCAGAGAATGGCGGAGATGAGAGAAAAAATGCAGTCGTGGGTCAAAACAGACGCGGCGGTACAGGCCGCCGACCAGATCATCGGCCTGGTAAAAAAAAACGACGTGACCGTGACCAATAAGGGTCCGCGGCCCGTTGTCGCGCGTGAGAGGGTTGTGTAGATGGTTTTTCTAGGCAGAACCAAAAAAATCCACTTCGTCGGTATCGGCGGAATCGGTATGAGCGGCATCGCCGAACTGCTGCTCAACTACGGATTCGTGGTCACTGGCTCGGATCTGAAGGAGTCGGAGAATACACGGCGTCTCTCGGAGCTGGGCGCGAGGATCGATATGGGGCATCACGGCGGCCAGATCGAAGGGGTCGACGTTGTCGTGTATTCGAGCGCCGTAGACGAGACCAACCCCGAGATCGCAGCGGCGCTGGCGCTGGACATACCTGTGATCCCCCGCGCCGAAATGCTCGGAGAATTGATGCGCCTCAAGTTCGCCGTCACGGTGGGCGGATCCCACGGTAAGACGTCGACGACGTCGCTGCTCGCGTCCGTGTTCGCCCACGGCGGACTGGACCCGACCGTCGTCGTCGGGGGCAAGCTCAAGTCGGCGCACAGCAACGCGCGGCTCGGAACCGGCCGTTACCTCGTAGCCGAGGCGGACGAGAGTGACGGCTCGTTCGTCAAGCTCCCGTCGTCGATCGCCGTCATCACCAACATCGACCGTGAGCATCTCGACTTCTACGGCGACCTGGAATCCATCAAACGCGGATTCGTCGAATACGCGAACCTCGTCCCGTTTTACGGTGCCGTGATTCTGTGCGCCGACGACAAGAACGTTCGGGATATCATGCCGGCGATCAACCGCCGCAAGATTACATATTCGCTCGGGGGGCCGGCTCCGGAGCCGAAGGCCGTTGCCGCCGACGTGCGCGGCGAGATCATATCGCGAGCCGACCAGGGAACCAGGTTTGCCGTCGAGTGCGGGGGAGAACCGCTCGGCGAAATCACGATCGGCATTCCGGGGAACCATTACGTGAGCAACGCACTGGCAGTGTGCGCGGTCGGTATGGAAATGCAGATTCCTTTCTACGCGATTCAGAAAGGGATCGAGGATTTCGAGGGGGTGGGCAGACGATTCGAGGTCAAGGGAACCGAAGCGGGGGTCATCGTTGTGGACGACTACGGCCATCACCCCACCGAGATCACCGCCACGGTGAAGGCGGCGCTGGGCAACTACGGCCGGCGGCTGTTCGTCATGTTTCAGCCGCACCGTTACTCGAGAACGCTGGCACTGGCCGACGAGTTCGCCGGCTGCTTCGACGGCGCCGAGGCTGTTTATGTGACGGACATCTACCCTGCCGGCGAAAAACCGATACCGGGTGTTACGGCGCAGACGATTATCGACCGTGTCGAAGCCCGGGGGGGTGTCCGCATTCATCACAAGCCGTCTTTCGAGGAAATGGTGGACACGCTCGGGGCTGAACTTCGCGAAGGGGACATGGTTATCACCATGGGTGCCGGGGATATCTACCGGGCCGGCGAGATGCTGCTGGAAACGCTCTCCGGCGGCGGGAAACGGAAGAAGGATGCGTGAGACGGGAACGGACACGACAGTTCGCGCTCTCCGGCGGATCGTCGGAGAGGGGCTGCGATGCGACGAACCGATGTCGCGGCACACGACGATCGGTGTCGGAGGCGCCGCCCGGTTCATGGTCGTGCCGCGCAACATGGGACAGGCGGCGAGGCTTGTGCGTTACGCGCACAGGACGGAACTCGAATACGTTGTCGTAGGCAAGGGATCCAATATGATCGTCCGGGACGGTGGTTACGACGGAATGATTATCAAACTGGGAACGTACATTTCCAAAGTGAGGCTGAACCGCAGGACGGTGTTTGCCGAGGGCGGTGCTTCGTTTGCGCGGC
>CBDVDJ010000683.1:0-2006 GCA_965372695.1 uncultured bacterium | reverse complement strand
GCGATACTGGAGTACAAGACGGCACTCGAACTGAGGCCACTGTCGGTGGACGCGCACTACAATCTTGGTGTAACATACCAGAGGATCGGTTTTTATTCCGGCGCGGTGGCCGAGCTGGAGACCGCCGTGCGCCTCCAGCCCGATCACCTGTGGGCGTCCACGGCGCTCGCCGAAGCCCGGGAATCGCTCGAGCGGGAGGGCGACCGGGTAGACGAGTCGGCGGTGCCCCGCACGAATTTCGAGAAGGGGCTGAGTTACACCCGGCGCGGGGAGAACAACCAGGCGGCGCTGCTCTACGCCCAGGTGGTCAAGAAGGATCCGCATCACCCCGGCGCGTGGAGCCAGCTGGGCACGATCGATTTCGACGCCGGCAACTACCGGCAGGCAATACTGAAATTCAAGAAAGGGCTCAAATACAAGCCCGCGCATTTTGTGCTCAATAACAACATCGCAGGAGCCTATTACAAGGCAGGTAACACAAAACGGGCGCGGAAGCACTGGGAAAAGTGCCTCGAGGTCGACCCCGACAATCAATCGGTTCTTCGTCAGCTGGAACTCATCGACGAAAGCTGACACGGACGAACTGCCGGTCAAGGAGGAAACATGCTGAGAAAGACACCCGTGATCGTGTTTGCCGCCGTTCTCGTTCTGGGGATGGCGGCGGTCGTGATCGCACAGGACGAAGCCGTCCCGGTCGACGATGCCTACAAGCAGCTGATCGAGGAACGCCGCGAATACGATGACATGGCCAAACGGCTCGAGCTGACCAAGGCGTTCCTGGATAAGTATCCGGACTCGAAATACACGGCACGCCTCGCCCATCACGTCTACTACTACCAGGGAGATCAGCTCGACGATGTCCCCGGTGCTATCGTTTATGCCGAAGGGTTGAGGGCGGGTTTGACGAACCCCGAATGGGTCGTCGACTTCGACAAGAAAATGGTCGAGCTGTACGGCGAAGCCGGAATGCTCGACAAGATGACCAAAGTGGCCGGCGATCTGGAAACGGCCGGCGAGATGAAGTTCAACGACTACTGGAACATCATGCTCGTCGCCACGGAGTACCAGAACTGGGCGATGGTCCGGGCGTACGCCTTCAAGGCGTGGCCGACGGCCGACGCCGACGGCTACCGCGCGGACTACCCGGACTACGATATGACCGACGAGGAGATCCAGAAGGCGGGCGACAACAGGACGGGAATGGTCGCCGGCAAGGAGGCGTGGGCCCTGGCCAACATGGGACTGGTCGACGAGGCGCTCACGCACTTCGAAATGACGTCCATGAAACTCCAGCGCTCGTTCGTGGGCGTGCCCGACTATGACATTGGCCTCCACTATGCGAATACGTTACTGATGAAGGACGACTACGAAGGAGCGATCAAGTTGTTCGCGCCCGAAGCGCTCATCATGCAGAACGAAAAAGCGCTCGCCGGCCTGAAGGATGCGTACACCCGGTGGAACGGGAGCAATGCCGGCTTCGACGAATACGCAGCCAAACTGCACGTGAAGATCGCCCCGAAGATCGAGGATTTCGAGCTTTCCGGTTACGACGGCAATAATTTCAAGTACGCCGATATCCGGGGCGAGGTGACGATGCTGGCGTTCTGGTTCCCGACCTGAGGCGGTTGTCGCGTGGAGTTGCCACGCCTGGAACCGCTCTGGATCAAGTACAAGGAGCGCGGATTTTCCGTCGTCGCCATCGAAGCGGCCCGTGACACGGACCGCGCCAGAACGTTCATCGAAGAAAACAAGCTCACCTATCATATGCTCGAAAACGGGGAAGATAACGACGTCGTCGACAGTATGTTCAACGTCCACGTCTTTCCCACGTCTTATGTGGTCGACAAGGAGGGCAGGGTCATGTACTGCCACATCGGCTTCGAAGAAGGTGACGAGGCCGTGCTCGAAAAAGAAATTCTCTCGCTGTTCGGCGAAACCGTGCCGAAGAGCGATTAGGCGCCGGAGTGGCGTGCTGGTTTGACGAAGGCCCGCGGCAATCGCCGCGG
>CBDVDJ010000682.1:0-2012 GCA_965372695.1 uncultured bacterium | reverse complement strand
ATGTCCGCCGAGTTGACCACAAATACGATCGCACCCGGCACGGGATCGCCCGTCAGTCCGTTTGTGACGGTGCCGCGAATGCGGCCCATTTCCGCCACCACAGCCGCACTTGGATACGACTTCAGCATCATGAGCTCGTCTTCGACCTCGAGGCTGGCGGCGTCGGTGCCCGGCGGCAGGACGTAGAACATCGTCGATGTTTCAACCGCCGAGTGCGATACCCCCAGCATGTGGCCGGCTTCGTGACAGGCGATACTCTCAATGTCGGTACCGGTTCCGGTTGTGGGAGTTTTGAACTGTTCGGCCGGATTGAAAATCATGTCGCAATCCTTGATCTGGCCCGGCCGGATGGGGTCACCCGACCAATCAGGATATGTAAAGGAGGTCGAAATCCCGACCGCGAGCACGCCGTCGGGAAACACGAAGTCCGGGTCGGAAAACGTGACGGTGTTGATCATGTCCAGGGCTTGGGCGTCGGGCTGGTTGATCGTACCCAGGTAGTTAATCGTCACCTCGGCGCCGGGGATTGTCGTCCACGTGTTAAAACCGGCCTCGATAGCGTCGAAATCGCTGCCGTCGGTGATGTAGGGGGCGCCGTCCTCGTGTATGTAATATTCGAGTGGCAAATCAACGTCGGCCCAGTACTCGATGTGCCTGGCGCTGGTCACGTCGTCGATGCAGCCGTCGCCGTCGCGGTCAAAAAACGCCGCGCTTTCGCCCGGGCACGCGTCCGCGATGTCGAGCACGCCGTCGCCGTCGAGATCGTCCGTCGTCGCGCCGCACGAGCGGGGGTACGTACCCGCCAGACCGGGATCGGACGAACCGGACACCAGGATTGCGACGTTGTCGAATATGGGTGATGTCGTTGTTTTCTCGCGAATACCATTCGATGTACCCCAGAGTGGCGCCATGTCGCGGCCGATGAGGCGGACCTTCATCGTCGTTGTGCCGGGGGGCACCATATCCGAAATTCCGGCTTCAAACTTGCGCCAGCCCCGCTCGCCGTAGGTCACCCAACCGGTATTCTGGAACTGGCCATCTGCGGGCGCCGCTATCTGATAGGCATAGAAGATCCCGTCTGCCAGGGCCAGGTCTGTAAATACATCAAAATTAAGAAAAATATTGGTAGCGTCGGCGGGCAGGTCGATCACGGGCGATTCGACGGCGATCCTCAGTGTTCGCCCGGCGAGCGAATCCTCGGTTGAGGTCACCGGGAATTCCAGTGTCACCGGATCGTATGCCACCCACCCGAAGCATGTGGTGGCAGGATCTCCGTTCGAGTATTCATCGCAGGGAAAACCGCCCGAACAGACTGGATCTTCCTCGAGGCGGAATTCGCCCCCGACGGGGGGAGCCGGAGTGGCGGTCCATCCGTCGCCGCCTGTTTCGAAGTCGTCCACGGGGAAGCCCGTGATCTGGACGTCGTCCAGACGAAAAGCCCCGTCGGAGGGCCAGGTCCCGTCTTCATCGCTCCAGCCTCCGTCCGACGTAAACCGGAACCTGACATGAACGATTTGCCCCACGTACGCCGATATGTCGTGGGCGAACGGGACAAAGGCGCCGCCGGTCGACCCGTCGTATGGCAATGTCGGTATCAACGTAAAGTTGGTGCCGCCGTCATTCGAGATTTCCACCCTGACGTAGTCATAGTCCGGTTCGGTGTCGTATTGAATGGTGTAACTGAGTGTCAGCGGTACGGTATCCGGCAGCAGGAACGACTTTGTCAACCTCTGGTCCCAGTTGTTTCCGTATCCGGGTGGTGTTGCCCAGGACGGGTCGTCGCCCCCGCACCACCACACACCACGGTCGGTAACGCCGTCGTTATAAGTGATTTGCTCGAGGTACAGATTCTGGGCGGTCACGTCCACCGGGACCCACCCCGCCTCACCGGTCTGAAAGTCTTCGTAGAACACCGTCGTTTTCGGGATCTCGTTGACATAACACGGGAACCACGCCACGTTGTTTTCTTCGTTGGACTCCTCTATAGCGTTGCCGTAATCCACGATCACGCC
>CBDVDJ010000681.1:0-2024 GCA_965372695.1 uncultured bacterium | reverse complement strand
CGTCATTCCTTGACGATCCCGTGGGGTGTCCTCGTCTCCCGGCTGTCACGAAACTCATCGATGAAGGCTTCGCTGTGCGGAATGGCGTCGGCCTTGTGGTGGCAGTGGTACTGCACGGCCTCGAACGCGATGCTGTTCACCGCGACGCCGCTGTTGATAAACCGCACACAGAGGTTGTTGTCCTCGAGGCCGCGGCCCACGATTCGTTCGTCGTACCCGTTCACCGCGAAGAACTCCTCCTTGTGGACCGAAAAATTGCAGCCGAGGATCTGGTAGTCGATCCGGCGGCGGTTGCGGGCGCCAAACACGAATGGCATGTAGAGTCCGTGCTTGCAGTCGTTGCGGCCGCAATGCCCCAGCCAGAACCACGGGCGCTCGATACGGCGCGACCGGACGTCGTCGAGGATGAGCCGGCCCGTCAGTTCCTCATCGAGCATCACGCGGCGCCCCGTCAGCACACGGCCGCGCCGGCTGCGTCGGAGGTGCCGTTCGAGAAACCGGCGGTGGAGGATACAATCCCCGTCGATAAACACGATGTACTCCGAAGTGGCGCGAGTCACCGCCCTGTTGACCACAATGGTCTTGCGGAATCCGTCGTCGGGGTGCCTCTCGTGGACGATCGGGTGGGCGAACGCCGTCCGGTAACGCTCGATGAGAGCGGCGATCTCCGGCCCCGATCCGTCGTCGGCAATCACGACCTCGAAGTCGGACATGGACTGGTTCACGAGGCTGGCAAAGACGAGTTCGACCACATCGGCCCGGTTGTAAACGGCGATGACGAGAGAGGCGGCCGGCGCCATCACGAAACGCCCTTCCCGTCGCGGCGGCCCGACCCCAGTTCGAAGAGCTTGGCGTATTTGAGGAACACGTAATAGGCGTGGAGGGCCGAGATGGTGAGCCCGGCCAGACCGTCGAGAAATCCCTTTTTGAGGACAAAAACCTTGAGGAACTCGAAGAACGGATAAAACCCGACGTTGAGGAGTCCGGCGCGGCGGCCCTGTTCGAACATCTGACGCGCGGCCAGGGTCGTAAAATCATTCATCTTGTCGACGTGGTGGGCCACGTCGCGATAGGAATAGTGGTAGAGATCGCCTTTCAGCCGCCCGACCCGGCCCGAGACGCTCACGTACTCGTGGACGATCTCGTCGGTAATCGCGCCGGCGTCGCGGCGGAACAACCTGAGGATATAGCCCGGATACCACCCGCTGTGCTCGACCCAGCGGTTGAGATACCACGCCTTGCGGGGCATTTCGTACCCCTCGCGGTTGAAATCGAGCGCGCGGATCTCGGCGGCCAGACCGTCCGAGACCTCTTCATCCGCGTCGATGGAAAACACCCAGGGGCACGTCGACTGCTCCAGGGCGAACTGCTTCTGGCGCCCGTACCCCATCCATTCGCGCGAGATCACCCGGGATGCCAGCGGCCGCGCGATCTCGACGGTGCCGTCGGTGCTGCCCGAATCGACGACGACGATTTCGTCGGAGAACGACGCAACGCTCTCGAGGCAGCGCCGGATATTGCGCTCCTCGTTGAAACAAATGACGATGGTGGAGATGCTTTCCATGGTAACTGCAACGTGGCTAACGGTATTGACGAACGGTACCACAAGACGGCGGCGCTTGCAAACGCGGCGCGTCCGGTTTAACATGGGGCCGGAATCTACCGCCCGCAGCAGGATAACACGCCCAACCTCCAGGAGTCGATATGACCAACGACGGCACGTCCGGCGCCTCCAGCGAAACCGGATCCCGCGGCATTCCCAACCCGATCACCGAGCTGATCCAGTCCTTCAGGGAGCTCAAGGGCGCCCCGGCCGCGTTCTGGCACACGAACATGGCCTACTGGTTCGACGGAGTGGCTTACTTCGGCATGCTGACGCTGCTGACGATGTTCTTCCACGACGTGGCCGGCCTGTCGGACGACACCGGGCACAAACTCGTGTCGGTTTACACCGGACTCATCTCGGGGACAATGCTGCTCTTCGGCCCGCTGACGGACCGCCTGGGCGTACGAAAATCGCTGAT
>CBDVDJ010000680.1:0-2026 GCA_965372695.1 uncultured bacterium | reverse complement strand
CTCCCGACGATACGCGCTCTCCGCGGCCGCCCACACCGTCCCAGACGACAGAGTGAGACCCGGCCGGCTGCCAGGCGTCGACCAGCGTACGAATCGTACGGCCGGTCACGTCGACGACGTCGAGTGTTACCCGCGATCTCACGGACAATTCGTAGCGGATCGTCGTGACGGGATTGAACGGATTCGGGTAGTTCCCGTGCAACTCGAACGGCGCGGGGACGCCCGGGGACACAGCCACCAGCGTCGAATCGAACGAGAAAACAAAAAATCCGCCGGTGCGGTCATTGATGTAGATGTATTGAGACGGGGAGAACGGGTAGCAACCCCAGGCGCCTCGAAAGTCATACTCGCCCGTGAGCGGCGACGTATCGTATTCACCCGCGAGGAACGGAAAAGCGGGGTCGGAGATGTCGTACACCTTGAATCCCGCCGTGTAATAGGACATGTACAGGTAGTCGCCGATCCGGTAGCTGTTGTGGACCGTCGCCGTCGGATCGCCGACCATCCCCACGCGAACAGGCGAAGAAGGGTCGCTGATGTCCCAGACGGTGAAATCGGGCGCCGGCATCACGGCGAACTCGTCATTGATAAACAGGTAGTCGCCGTCCGCCGAGGTCCAGCCACTGTGATGGAATATGATCGTCGGGTCGGTTATCGCACCGAGGAGGACCGGGCTGGAGCGGTCGGTGACGTCGTAGATGAAGGTGCCGTCGTGGCCGTGAAAGTCGTACATCCGGTCGCCTTCGACGGTGACGTCGTGGCCCTCGATGCTCGACTTGGTCCATACGAGCTGCGGGGACGCAGGGTCGGGATTGAGATCGAAGATCTGAAGCCCGGGAAAAGTGACGTACATGTATCCCAGATCGTCGATGAAGATATTGTGGCCGGCGCGAAAACTGCCGACGACGACCGGGTTGAACGGGTCGGAGATGTCCGTGATCGCACCGTCGGCGCCGGCAAAGCTGTAGTTGCCGTCGACCGTGTACATGTAGCTGCCACGGGTCTTGATGTCGAACTTGGGAACCGTGTCGATGGTCACGGCGATGAACGGGTGCTCCGGGTCGGAGACGTCGACGAAGTGGACGCCCGTCGCGTTGTTCCCGACCAGGGCGTACTCAATCTGTGTCAGCGGATCGACCCATCCCCACACATCGGTGCTGTACTGCGAGAGAGGAATGTCCGACCAGCCGACCAGCCCCACCGACTGGGCGTACCCGGGCGCCGGGGCCAGGGCCAGGGCCACAACCACCAGACACAGGAGTATTTTCCGAATCGGCTCGCCAGGATTCATGTAGATCTCCCCAGACAGACGGCCCGCCGGTCCTTGCCCTCTGGCTCCGGCGGCCCTTACCCGTCAATTATACCATATCGGGAGTGGCGATGACACCGTCTGGAAACGGCGCTTCGTGTCGCCAGCGTGGATGGCACGCCAATTGCAGTTCTGTGTCCAATATCGCAAGGTCAATAAAAGACGCCAGTTAGCGCGCGATCCGGCCGGCGATCTGCAATATCAAAAGGGGGCCAACATGTTTCGACCAAAGCTCTTGGCGACGATTCTCCTCGGATTGCTCTGTCTGGGATGCGGTGATGATGACGCCCCGGCTACAGCACCATCCGTCACCCCGGTCGACGCCATTCTCAATGCGTCGAGCCAGGCGGACCAAACGAACTACTGGCACGTGGCTATAGGAGCCGGGACCAGCGACTGGGCCTTTTTCGCCGATGGTACCGGCAGGTATCAGCACTCGACTCTCGCTCCACAGGGAGTGGATTTCACATGGACGAGACTCGGGTCCGACGCGCTGCTGATCGACATCGCGATAGCGACGTTCAAGAATTTGAGTTCGATCAGCGGCTCGATCAGTAAAGGCACATTCACCGCTCTCCTCGACGGCAACACCACCCCCAGGACGTTTGTGTTGACGGCCGGTCAACTCTGACAAATCGTTGATACAAGAAAATTCCCCTCGCGCTTGCGATGGGAATTTAATGGCGGGCCGGGCATCAGCTCGCCATATTGATCGCG
>CBDVDJ010000679.1:0-2028 GCA_965372695.1 uncultured bacterium | reverse complement strand
GCGCGCACGATCCGCGAGATGAACGAACTCGACCACGGTTTCATATCGCGGGCGCGCACGTTCTATTTTTTATATTTTATCCTGTTGGTCACCCTCGTCCTCCAGCTCTGGTGGCCGGTATCGATCATTATAGTCATCCTGCTCTGCGACTGGTTCGTATTCCGAAGGCGCCGCGGCGCGACGCTGGAGCGGTACCGCGCCAGCCCTCTCCGCCTGAAGACCGTCGCCGACCACCGCGCCGTCGACGAAATGTACGAGAGGGAAGGGAAGCGTCAGCCGAGCATGTCAGACTGGGTGGAGTTGTCGGCCAGAGTGTCCGGTGCAACCATCGGCGCAACCGGTAAAAAGACCGGCCGCACCACAGCCGGCAGCACAGCCGGCGACGCGACCGGCGGTGCATCCGGCGGCGCGACCAGCAGCACAAGCGGCGACGCCGATGGCCGCGCCACAACCGGCGACGCGGCCAGCGCGGCGGCCGGAGGCACACGTGGCGACGAAGACTTCGTGGACAACGAACGCTACCTCGACATCCGCCGGGTGTACGACCAGTATCCCCGCGAGGTGGAAACGGTCGTCGACGTGGGAGCCAACGACGGCCGGGCGACGTGGCGCTTCGGAGTCGGGGCGGGACGGACCGTCGTCGGCATCGACGTGAGTCATCTCCTGCTCCAGAGATTTCGTGAAAACCTCCCCGGCCAGCCCGCCCTCCAGGCCGACGGCGCCTGCCTGCCGCTGGCCGACGGATGCGCCGATTTTCTCTTCTGCACCGAAACCCTCGAACACATACCCGACCCCGAGGCGGCCGTCGCGGAATTCCTGCGCGTGCTCAAGCCGGGCGGCTGGTTGATGATCCAGAGCCCCAACGCGCACCGCCTGCGCAACCTCAACCCGTTCCACCTTCTCACGCTGCTGGCGAGCCTCGTATCCGACCGTGTGCTGCAGAAGAAAACGGTCCACGAGAACACGTGGCACAACGGGATTACCTACCACTGGGATTTTTCGATGCAGGACTACGAAAGGATGATCGGGAGCGCCGGCGGGACCGTCATCGATCTGCGGAGTTCGCAGTTCTTCGTACCCCGGTTTCTTCTGGGGGAAGACAAGGAATCGTACCTCGCCTGGGAACGCCGGCTCTCCCGGATGTCCGGCGTCCGCTATTTTGGCGGTGACCTCGTCGTCGTCGCCGCCAGATCATCCGAATGATACCGCGACCTCGCGCGGTTCTTTCGGGGCGGTAACCTCCCGCTCGATCTGACGCCAGCGCAGGCGTCGTTTAACTTCCATACCGCATATTGACAGCCGGTACAAACGCATCAATACTTATAATGTATGTGGTTGTCCAGAAAGGGTGCCAATGAAAAATCTTGTGTTCCTGACGCTCGTTCTCGCTCTGGGCCTGCCAGGCCCTGCGAGTGCGAATCTGCTGCCCTGGGCGAGGGTTGGATTCTACGGCGACGCGGCGGGTTCGGTCCATGCCGTCTACGACGCCGGACCCGGTACCCTGGAAATATACGTGGTCCAGCGCAATTACGAGGTCTCGATCGGTGCGGGATCGGTCCGCTTTTCGGCGGTGCCGCCACCGTGCTTCGATGGCGTGTACGTCGGCGAGACGAGCAGCTACACCGTGATCGGCGATTCACAGACAGGCGCCCGGGTCTGGCACATGAATTGTTTTCAGGGCGTGTACCTCCTCATGACCATATCGTACAAGGTCCAGGGGGGCACGTGGGACTGCTGCTGGTTCGAGCCGCAGCCGTTTCCCGGAGACTCGCAGGTCTGGGCGACCGACTGTTCCCTCAGCGGTTCCGAGTGGATAGCGGTAGAGGGACTCTGGATCAACCCGAACAATCCGATGACGTGTACGGCGCCCGTCGAAGAAACCACATGGGGCAGGATCAAGGCGATGTACCGTTAGTCGCGGTCCGTTTCCACCTCAGGCAGAGGTCGCGGTCTGGCATGAAGTCCTCCCGTCTGAATTCATAACGGCGACCGCCGCCGGCATTCGCCGCCTGAAACACTTCGTAAGCC
>CBDVDJ010000678.1:0-2035 GCA_965372695.1 uncultured bacterium | reverse complement strand
ACCTGCGCGCCGGCGTCGTTGAGACCGTTCCACCTGGCCTCGTGGATCTGCCCGGCGGTGCGGTGTCCGTCGACGAGCGTGCGTACGAGCTGACCGGCGACATTATAGACGCCGATCCGCACCCGCCCCGACGTCTTGACCTCGTAGCGGATTGTCGTCGTCGGGTTGAACGGATTGGGGACGTTCTGCGCCAGGCGATTCTGTGTTAGCCCGGGGTTGTCCGTGCCGACGGGCGAGTCGACGATCCCCGAGAGGGTGATGATCCGCCACAGGTGCTCGGCCCGCGCGGGCACGCCGGCGGGAAACGCGTCGCGGATCTCGTGGAAGCTGAACCCGCTCAACACAAAGTCGACCTGTGAGGACATCGAGTTGGTCGTCGTCTGGCGGAGGATCGCCGGCGCGAAAACTCCCGTGTGCGTGTTTTGATACATCATTTGAATGACGGTAGTCCCCGCCGCCTGGAGGACGTCGAAGTCGTTGACCGTGGGACACCCGCCGAAGACGACGAGCGTGTCGGGCCCGAAACCGTCGCTGAAAAGGGTCCCCGGCCCTCCGAGTCCCCAGGGGCTGATCTCGCTGACGACGGCCTCGTGGTCGCCGCTGGCCACGCCGAAGTCCATGAACGTCGTGCGCAACTGGATGGCGCTGGCGCCGATCAAATCGTTTCGCCACACGTCGGCGACGTCGTCGCCGCTGAGATAGACGAAAGACAACTCTGCCGGCTGGTTATTCATGAAAGTGAACAACATGCCGGTGTCGTCCGACTTGTCGGGATCGCCGCTCCCGTCGCTGAACGCCGTTCCCAGATCACCGGTGTTCCAGATGATGTTCGGGTACACCGGAATCAGCTGCTGGTAGACGTCCGTTACCCGGCTGGCGGGGTGGTTCCCGACGCCCGACGACGGTCCCCGGATGTCATAGCGGTCGACCTCGTCGAGAAGACCCATCATGTCGAACGACGTGTCGAACGCCCACTGGGCGCCGCGGAAGTTCATCCCGTCGACGTAGAGGACGTCGCCGCCCCGCAGGTATCCGGCCGCCGGCAGGATCGTGCATTCGTCGGCGTTTTCCGCGGCGATGTTGATATCATCGGTCAGCCCGCCCGGCATCGGCACGGGGAGCGCCGCATAATTCCACTCGCTCGATGGCGGGGCACTGCGCGCGCCGTAGAAAAACCACACCGTGTCGCCGGGGACGAAGAGGTTGTCGTTGAGGTCGACGTTGAACTTGTCGCGCACGATTCCGCTACCGCCGGTGAAGCACGTGTCCATCTGGATCTGTGTCCACGTCCGCCCCGCGATCGCCTGCGTTCCGATCACGTTGTAGCGCACGTCATCGATGAGCCCCGATCCCGTCTTGCCGGGCTGCCCCTGCGGGTCGACGCTCACCCAGCAGTACACCGCCGCACCGCTCGACGGGTCGCCGGGCAGGTGATAGTCGAGGCCGAACTCCGGGTCGTCCGCCATCACCACGGCCGAGTCGCCGGGCAGGATACCCGCGCTGAACCGCGACAGGATATCCTGGGCCATGTCGGCGCGCGCCTTTCCCGTGATGGTGCCGTCGGCGGAGAAGTTGTCCTGGAACTGGTGAATATCCCTGACCAGCAGGCGCGGACCATTGGTATCGACGCGGTACAAGGCCACGTTGTCAAAAAGTGGCGAATGGGAGTGGCATTCTCCCGTCCCGAATGTTCCGCACCAGACGTCGCAGTTGTCGCGCACGGCCAGCGCTAGCTGTAAATGCGTCGCGCCTTCTTCGACGAACTGGCCGACTTCCAGATTCTTCCTCACCCATTCCTTCGGGTCGCCATAAAAGTCGATGAACGAATAGTCCTCCCACCGCCCCGGACAGCCGTCGACGGTCGAGCGTACGTGGAAGCCGTAGAAGACGAGCGGATTGAGCGGCAGGTCGAGGTACACGTCAAAACTCATGAGATACGAGCTGCCGCTGCCCGTAATCGGGATCTGCGGCGACCAGATCTCGTTGAAGAGGTACTGGCCGCGTTCGTTCTCATAGGGAACGACTTTCTGCTGCG
>CBDVDJ010000677.1:0-2039 GCA_965372695.1 uncultured bacterium | reverse complement strand
TTGGGGGCGATAAGTTTTTGTTTCAGAGACCCGGTGCCGGACGCGTCGCGTTCGAATATATAAGCGGCGCCGGCGCCGGCGCCGTTTTCGTTGTCGTCCTTGTAGGCTCCTAAGATGGCCACATCCCCGCTTACACCGACAGAGATACCGAAATGGTCGTCGGGATTTGCATCGATATCGCTTCTCTCGAGCTGTCGCGTCAACCCCACCGTTTCGAGGCCGGCCTCCAGGTACCTCGATCCGTCGTCGCACGCATCCACGGAGACCAGTGGCGAATCCCCCACCGATTTGATGCAGTACCGGTAAACCACTCCTTTGCGCGTTGGATAGTCGGTGTATATCGTGACATTCGCATCGACGGCGGCAACAGAATCCAAAGGCGTGTCCGGTCCTTCATCCCTCCAGATTTTGTAGCAAGTCTCCACGTTGGATACATCGATCCACGCGAGTTCGATTCGGTCCTCATAGAAATCCGACGCATTAAAGGAAACCGGCGCGAGGATTGTGGTGTAACCCGTGTCCGACCCCCATTCGGACTCTCCCATGCGCGAAGGAGGAATGCTGTCGAATGCGGCCACGCTGTAAACGGACGTCACCCCCAGCACGGGCGATGTGTCGATGAATGTGGTGAAGTTGTCTGCGGTCTTACCGATCAAGAGGCTGTCCCGGTAGACGTGGTATCCGTCCTCGGCGCCCGAGTTGTCCTGCCAGGTGATCTCGACCTGCTCTTCGTACGTCCCGTCATCGGCCTGCACGTCCGAGGGTGCGAGCAGCACGCGGCGACCCAGATCTTCTGCCGGTGCCGAATACCCCAGCTCCCCGCTGGCGCTGTCGAAGGCTGTTACGCTGAAGCTGTAAGTGATCCCGGGAACGGCGTTGTAATCGGTGAACGAGCTCCGGTTGGGGCCGATGGTGTACACGGTGTCGGCTACCGTTTCGCTGGTGTCCCTTCTGGACACGAAATAGCCGTTTTCGAATTGCGAATTGTCCGCCCATGAAATGACGATTCTGTCTTCGTGCTCTTCATCGCTCGCCGTGACGGCCGACGGTGTCGCGAGCTCCCTGCTGCCGAAGTCGGGAAGGCCGGCGTTCTCCGCCTCCAGCGCGGTGGCGGCGACGACCATGTAGTCGTATATTTGCCCGGCCGTCCCACCGTAGTCGCTGTAGGACTTGTATCCCACGCTCAGAGACTTGATGAACGTCCCGTCGCGATAGATCTTGAACAGTACGGCCGTGGTCGAGTGGCTCTCCCATGTTATTTGAGTGTGGTCCTCGAACGCGCCGTCTGTGGCCTGAACTTCTACCGGGGCGAGAATGATACTCCGGAAGCCTTCGTCCGACTCGTACGCCGATACGCCCCCCTGGTTGTTGATCGCGCGGACGAAATACGTGTACGTGACGTCCGCGGTGGCTGTTAAGTCATGAAAAATCTCGGCGTTGGCGCTGGTGGTATCCAGCACCACTGTATCCAGCGCCAGCGCGCGGGAGATCTCGTATCCGTCTTCGTATTCCGACAGGTCGTCCCACGTAATCATGATGCGGTCGTCGTAGGTCGAGTCGCTGGCACTCACGCTCCCCGGAGCGGTAAGCCCGGTGCCGCCGTCGTCGCACACCCATATCGACTCTATACTGCCGGCGTCCAGGGTAGCGACGCAGTAGGTGTGGGCGTCGCCGAACACGACCATGGAGTCTGTGTATGTTATGACGTCAGGGGCGGTGGTATGGATGAGCACGCTGTCGCGGTAGATCCGGTAGCCCAGCTCGGCGGGTGCCTGGTCCTGCCAGATGATCACCACGCGGTCGATGTATTGCCCGTCGGAAGCGGCGACGTCCACCGGAGGCGGTACAACGCCGCGCCAGCCGTTGTCGCTGGCGGCAATCGACTGCTGACCACTCTCGACGAAGGCGCTCACTTCGTAGTTGTAGGTAACTTCTGGCACGGCCGTCAGGTCGTTGAGCCACGAGACGTTGGGTCCCGTGGTGTCGATGGGCGCGCCGTCCCTGTATAAATAGTATCCGTCTTCGATTTTCGACAGGTC
>CBDVDJ010000676.1:0-2050 GCA_965372695.1 uncultured bacterium | reverse complement strand
GCCACCATCCACAATTACATCGCCAGCCGGGACTTCGTGCCCGTCACGTCCAACGCGGGGATCAACTTCTACATCGGGAACAGCGAGATGTCGACCGGATTTTTCTATCCGCCGCCGGGGACCGACTTTGTTACCGACACGACCACGCGTTTGTACGTCGAACGGCTGATGGGCCGTGACATGAACCCGTCCGAGGTGTCCCGGTACTGGTTCGACAAGGCCTGCGATTATTTGCGTTCAGATCCCGGCGGCGCGCTCAGGCTGACCGGACGCAAGTTCGCCATGTTCTTCAACGGCTACGAAATCCCCCAGATCGAAAGCTTCGACCTGTCGCGACGCGAGTACGTCACACTCAAGTTTCTCTTTGTCAGTTTCTGGGCGCTCGGTTCGATCGGAATTCTCGGTCTGCTGCTGTCGCTTCCCCGGTGGCGGCGTTTGTTTCCGTTGCAGGGTTTTGTCGTCGTGTACGCACTGTCCATCATCCTGTTCTTCGTCACCGCCCGTTACCGCGTTCAGCTCGCTCCCGTCGTGGCGCTGTTCGCCGCCTACGCGCTGATCGAAGTCCTTCCACGGTGTTGTGCCAGCCTCCGGCGCGCATTCGCCGTCGCCGGTCTCACCGCGGTAATTCTCATCGTTACCCAGCCGGGGTTGTTCGCTCTCGATGCCAGAGAAGTGGACTTCCGCGAGCACGTTCACCGGGCCAGACGCGCGGGAATCGCCGGCGAGTACAGACAGGCTGTTGCCGAGATCGACAGCGCCGTCACGCTTTATCCAGACTATTACGAGGGGTACGTACACCGCGCGATCATCCACAAGGAAGCGAGGGACTTCCTCAAGGCCATCGAAGACTACACGCGCGCGCTCGACATACGGCCGGACCTTTCCGGGACTCACTACGATCTCGGTCAGACCTACCGGCAGGTCAATCTCCGACGGCAGGCGATCGAGGAGTACAAAAAAGCGATCGCGATCGATCCGTTGATGATCAAGGCGTACAACAATCTCGGAATTACCCATGCGGAGTTGCGTGAATATCAGCTGGCCGTCGACAATTTTCAGAAGGTTATCGAGCTGGACCCCAACTACGTCAAGGGATACAACAACCTCGGCGCGGTGCTCGCCGAGAACGACCAGGTCGACGACGCGATCGCCTCATTCCGCGAAGCGATCCGGCGCGACCCGGAATACTCCAGCTCGTACAAGAACCTGGCGAACGCATATGTCGCCAGGAAGGACGTGGAGCCCGCGATCGAGGCGCTGACGCGTTACCTCGAACTTGTTCCCGGCGATGAAATCGCGCGGGTCAACCTGCAGAAGCTGCGGTACGCCGCGCAGTACGATTCGACTGCCGCGCCGTAGTGGGGAAGGGTGTTGTGCGGAGGAGCGATCAGCGAAGGTCCATTGCGAGTCCAAGACCCACCGCGTAAATGATGGGGTTCTTGCCGCCGCCGGTGAATATCGGGTAGAGATCGTCGTCATCGGTCTGGAGCGCGTTGACGGTGGCGTTGACGTCGATATTCCAGTTGTCCGTGATGCGCCAGAACATCCCGATTCCTCCACTCAAGCCGAAATGCTGGTCGCTGAGGTCGAATGACCTGATTCCTGTGTCGAAAATCAAACTGACCGTGTATATCCCCAGCCCCAGGCTGATATAACCCGTCTTGGTTTCGGACATGATCGACGTGTACTGGGGCCCGATCGTGACGTAGGCGAGGCGCATTTCGGAGGCGATACCCTGCTCGCCCGTGAAATGCTCTCCGATCTCCGGGATGAGCAGGTCGCCGAAATAGGTCGCGCCGATGTTGACCTCGAAATACAGAGGCTTCCAGACCCGCTCCGTGAAATAGAGCGTAAAGTCGTATCCATTTCCGAAGTGCTGGTTGAGGGCGCCGAGGGTGCCGGTGAAAGCGGCGCGCGCGCCAAGGCGTTCCCGCGGCGGATCCCCGACAGGCTGGGCGGAAGCCGGGAGGGAGGTTGCGAGTATGGTCAGGGTGAGTGCTACAAGAAGAGCTCTCGCCATACTGGTAATCTAATATTTACCGACGGACCG